>JACMJP010000323.1 GCA_014380545.1 Chitinophagales bacterium
AAGTATTGTATTGAAATCATCACCATATGAATCACCATCTACATCTGCATAAAAAGTTGACTGAACACCTTCGTCTATTGAACCATCGCAGTTGTCATCCACTCCGTTACAAACTTCTCCGGCACCGGGATTAATTGAAGCATTGTTGTCGTCGCAATCGGACAATACACCGTATCCATCCCCGTCAGCATCAATTTCTGTAACAGTTCCATTAATCGTAAGATTTAATATTTGATGTGTTCCTGCTGTAGATGAAGCATTAAATCCATATATCCTAAACTTGATTGAAGATGCTGAGGAAAAGTCTGCAAAATCCCATGTACCGGAAGATGTTGAACCGCAAGTTGAATTATTAGGAGCCTGATCAGTTCCCTGGTCAGTCCATGTTGTTCCTCCATCTGTGCTATAAGCATATCTTGCTGATACGGGGCCTGTGCCACTTCTTCTTTGCCCTGCCGAAACTGAACCCGGGTTTAGTTGATAGTTTGCATTGGGTGTAACCGTTATTTCAATTGCTTTTAAAGCAGTGCTGAACGCAACTGCGTTAGAAAAATTAGTGGAAGAGAATCCGGTTCCGCAGGGTGATCCGGGTGCATTTGCTCCATTTACTCTCGTTAAGTTTCCGCCTGTTGCATTAGCAGCTACGCTGTTTGGCGCACCTGAGGTAGAAGAGGTGTAAGAATAAATTTGTGCATTTATTAATACGCTAAGCGTAAGCATAAAACACAGTGTTGCAAATTTTAGTAAGTGTAATTGTTTCATAAAAATAAATTTTAGGTTTTCAAAAAAATTGGATTGAATTGATTTCATAAGTTTTTTTATTTAGAAAGCTAAAATTATGAACCCCAGACAAATTTTCATTGCAAGAAAAAAAGCAATTCAGAGAATTCTTGTAATGAATTGTAAAAACACTGGCGGATCAAGGTTATGACTCTTAACCTCAAATGAAAAAACTATCTTACTCAAATATTCAAAAGCAAATGTGAATTACGTTTCAACAGAATGTGAATTTTAAAAAAAATAAAAGCCCCGGGTGTTTCCCGAAGGCTTAATTTGATTACTCCACGAAATAAGATGAAAAATTTAAATTATATAATTATCTTAAAAGAAGCAGGTGTAAGAAATATTTTAACTGAAGCGGTTGCAAAATTATTTTGCCCTTTAAAAAATTTGTAACGAAAAATAAAACCCCCCGGAATTAACCGTGGGGGCTTAAGCATAACTCAAAATAGGATTACCAGTATTTAAAAGATTTGTGTTTTTATCGGTACTATTATGCAAGAACGGGATTTTAAAAAAGCCGTTGCATGCATTACAATAAAATCTTGCACTCCCGAAACAATTTATATGAGAACGCAACCGTTGATTCCCTTATTTTTGCGGCACATAAAGATTTTGTATTGAGTGTTTCAGTAGAGAATATTACTAAAATATACGGCGAACAAAAGGCCGTTGATGACATTTCATTCAGTATGAATGGTGGGGATATCCTGGGCTTTTTAGGTCCGAACGGTGCGGGTAAAAGCACTACTATGAAAATTCTTACCTGCTTTATTCCGCAAACTTATGGCAAAGCAAAAGTGTGTGGCTTTGATGTGGAAACACAAAGTGTAGACGTAAGAAGAAATATCGGCTACCTTCCTGAACACAATCCTCTGTATCTTGATCTGTATGTGAAAGAGAATTTAGAATTTGTTGCCCGCATACAGGGTATGAAAAATTTTGATAAACGGGTGGAGGAAATGATTGCTGTAACGGGCTTGACCCCTGAACGTAAAAAAAAGATAGGCCAGTTAAGCAAAGGTTACAGACAAAGGGTCGGTTTAGCGCAGGCAATGTTGCATGACCCCAAAGTTTTAATTCTTGATGAACCAACCTCGGGTTTGGATCCCAACCAGCTTATTGAGATCAGAAATTTGATAAAACAACTGGGCAAAGAAAAAACCGTGATACTGAGCACACACATTATGCAGGAAGTGCAGGCAATTTGCAACAGGGTGATCATCATTAATAAAGGAAAAATTGTTGCAGATGATTCTGTGGAAGGCATACAAAGTAAAAGCAAGGGAACCACACTTATTAATGCAACATTTAAGGAATCAATTGATAAAAATAAACTTACACAACTTAAGGGTGTTGCGGATGTAAAACATATTGGCGAAAATCAATTTATTATTCAATATATCGGTGATGAAGATATGCGGGAAAAATTATTCCGCTTCGCAGTAGATCATCATTACACCTTATTAAATCTGCAAATAGAGAAACAGAGCCTTGAAGATGTGTTCCAGCTGCTAACAACAAAATAAGCATTATATTTATTTTTTAACAGGGTTGCAGTCCTGTAATAAGCAACGTTTGTTTTATTTATAGCAATCCTGCTTATATATTGCCTTGCTGATGCACACACGATATACATATCTGCTTACCGGCATTTTACTGCTTTTCTTTTTTCAATGTTGTTATATTGAAAAAACAAATGCACAATTCCCTCAATTGTATTTTGAAAATATTACTACACAGAACGGGTTAAGTAATAATACGGTTACCTGTCTTTTCCAGGATAAAAAAGGATTTTTGTGGATCGGTACTGCAAATGGATTAAATAAATTTGATGGAAATCAGTTTCAGATATTTTATCATGAGGAAGGAAATAAAAACTCTTTATCAGGAAATTCAATTGTGGAAATACTGGAAGATGAAACAGGTATCTTCTGGATTGCAACAAAAGATGGTGGCTTAACAAAATATGACCCCTTACAAATAAAAGACAAACAGTTTACACAAATAAAACACAACCGGAAAGATACCACATCAATTCCTTCAGACCGGATGACAGCCCTATTTGATTTAAACAAAGATTACCTGCTCATCAGTTCTGAAAATATGTCATTAGGCTTTCTCAATAAAAAAACATTATCAATCACCTATCCTGCAATTCCTATTGATAGTACTGCAAATGATTTTTTAGATCCCGCAAAATCAGTTAACCGAATTACCTCAGGCAATTGGATACATCATATTACTGCAGATGAAAATTTTATTTATATTTCTTTTCTTGCAGGGGGAGGAAGAGTATTTATTTTCGACAGGAAAACATACCAGGTGAAAACAAACACATTTGAAATTATTGCAAGCAGCATCCCTTTTTTTAATGTAGATAAAAATAAGATCTGGTATGCAAGCTGGAGCAAGGGGTTATATATGCAGGAAAATTATTCTGTAGATAAAACAGGGCTCCTAAAACATAAAAAAGTATTGGATTTACCAGATGAAGTAACACATATTTTATCGTGGGATGAAAATATATTAATTGCTTCAACAAGAAATTCAGGTATTTACTTACTTGATAAAACAAATTACGAATATGAAAGAGTCCTCCATAAAAGGGCATATCAAAACAGCATTGCATCAAACAGGGTAATCTGCATGCTGAAAGACAGGAATAATATATGGTGGATGGGAACGAACGAAGGGCTGAGTAAATATAATCCGGTGCAGTGGCAATTTGGAGCGGAAGAAATTACAGATGATTATTCAAAACAAATTACGCACTTTTCCTTATATGATGATGGTAATGTTTTGCGGCTCTGCACAGATAAAGGAATTTATAAAAAAAATAATGCTTCAGGCCCTTTCAAATTAATTAATTTTTTATACAACGGAGTTCAAATAGAACCAACACAAATTTATCCTTTAGAAAATAATAAGTATATATTAAATACAGAAAATGCAAACTATTGGTATTATCCTGAAACAGAAAAAATTAAATTATTTGAAGTTGAACGATACCATGTTTTTGGCAAAGATCAATATTACACATCCAGTCCGTTAAATCGGGGAAGCTATCAGATAAGAGATATGCTAACCGATACGATTGAGGGTAACGCTGTTTATTTATTTGCAACACTAGGATGGGGAGTGGGTATTTATGATCTTACAGAAAAAATATTCTACGACTTTATAAAGGATAGCGATTCATCCATTCAAAATAATATGACAAGGGTATTGTTTAAAGATACAAATAAAAATTATTGGGTCGGCACATCTGAGGGTTTGTATAAATGGAATAAATCCTTTCCGTTCAAAAATTACTTTGAGCAATATCTTTATAATGAAAATGATCCTAATTCCATTTCAGGCAACTCTGTTACCGGCATCTATGAGGATAACAACCACCATTTATGGATAACAACCAATAACGGGTTAAATGAATTTGACGGCACAAAGTTTTATCACTACAAACCTCCTTTTGCCAACAGCAAATTCATGTATGATATTTATGCAGATAAAAAAAATAACTTATGGATAGCTGTGCCGGGTGGGTTTGAAGTATTTAATTTAATCACCAAAAAATTTAAGCATATAGACCTTCCAAACAGTGAATGGTCATTAAAATACCCTGCAAAAATATTGCAAAGTGAAAGCGGAAAATGGTTGTATGGATCAGGGAATTATCTTATTTCATTTGAACCCGATTCGTTTTATTTTAACAACTCATTCCCTGAAATTTATTTATCAGATTTTTCTGTTCTGGATGAAAGCATTTTTGATACTGAAGCCTTTGATAAATTAAAATTTAAATACAATGATAATTTTATAACAATTTCATTTTCATCGCTGCAATTATCACAACCGGAATTAGTAAAATATCAATACCAGTTATCCGGGTTAAATAAAGATTGGATTGATATAGATAATTCCGGGAAAATTAACTTCACAAGTTTACCCCCCGGTAAATATGAATTAAAAGTAAAAGTAACAAATGCACAAGGTACATGGAGCGAAGGCAAAACTTTAACCGCATTTACAATAATCCCCCCCTACTGGAGACAATGGTGGTTCTATGTATTATGTGCAATTTGTGCAGCCGGAATTATTTATGCTATTGTGCGCTATCGTGAAAATCAATTAATGCAAATTCAGCACATACGCAATAAAATTGCAAATGATCTGCATGATGATGTTGGCAGTACATTGAGTACAATTAATTTATACAGTGAGGTTGCAAAAATGAAATCTGACCCTGATAATAAGTATTTAAAAACTATTCTCGATAAAATTTCAAACACAAGCCTTGAAATGCAGGAAAACATGAATCATATTGTTTGGAGCCTGCAACCCCGCAATGATACATTTGAACAAATGATGTTGCGGATGAAAAGTTTTGCACTGGAAAATATGCAGGCAAAAAATGTGAGAACAGAATTTTTTATTGATGAAAAACTCAATGATTTAAAATTGTCGTCTGACAGAAGAAAGGATTTATTTCTTATTTATAAAGAGTCTATTCACAATATTATTAAGTATGCAAATTGTACAGATGTAAAAATCCATTTCAATAAAAATAAAGATGCTATTGAAATGAAAATAGAAGATAACGGATCGGGCTTTAATTTAAAGGAAAAATTTTCGGGAAACGGTTTACATACAATGAAGGAAAGATCAAAAGCATTAAACGGAAACCTGCATATGCATTCAGAAACAGGTAAGGGCACAACAGTGCTATTGGAATTTCCTATATAATTTTTTACCTGCTATATTTTGCGGGTAATTATAACAGGAAGTAATATACTTTTGCAGAGTATGATGGATGTACGAATTACATTATTTGACGACAATCCTATCCGTAGAGATGGAGTAAAATTATTACTTGATAATTCAGATGGATTTGTATGCGCAGGAATTTTTGAAGATTGCAGTAATATTATTCAGGACATCATACAAACAGAACCGGATGTTGTTTTAATGGATATTGACATGCCGGGCATCAACGGTATTGAAGCAATGAAGATCATTAAAGAAAATTTTCCTGATTTACCCGTTATGATGCAAACAGTATTTGACCATGATGAGAAAGTTTTTCAAAGCATACTTGCCGGAGCTACTGGATATATGCTTAAGAAAACACCTCCTGCTAAACTATTAGAAGCGATAAAGGAATTGTATGATGGGGGCGCTCCTATGACACCGGAAATTGCAATTAAAGTATTAAAATTTTTCAGGAATAAAGAAGAACAAAAAATCAGAACAGAAAAATTATTATCTGAAAAAGAAAAAGAAATTCTTTCTGCGTTAGTTGACGGCATGAGTTATAAAATGATCGCTGATAAACTGCACATCAGTTATCATACAGTAAATTTTCATATCCGCAATATTTATAAAAAACTACATGTACATAGTGTAAGTGAAGCAGTAGCAAAAGCAATTAAAGAAAATATTGTTTAATTTTTTTCTGAATACAAATATCTTTCATACTGCCTTTTGATAAGATATTCCCAATTTTTTCTTCAACCAGTTTTTTGTACCAAAATAATTTGTATTCATATTTAATACTTTATTGGTTAGTTCTGTTGTCAGTTTCAATTTTTCTCTCTTGTCAGGTTCCAGTTCTATTTTTATCATCTCCTTAACATACCCAATAAATTGTTCATGGCTTGAAATAATTTCATCTGTCAGCATTTTTTCCCTGCGCAGATAATGCGCAAATGCATCTATACAAGCGAGAGTTTGTTCATAGAGTTTTTCTTCGTACAAATATCTTATGGTATTTGATTTAACTTGTATTTTCATGATAGGGTCTTTAAAATTCACCGAACTCATATGCCTGATCGCCCGATCAAAATCTTCTTTATAATAAGCAACAATAGCGTAACTAAACTGCATGCTGTTTTCCCGTTCATTCTCTGCAAGATGAGGCCCGTATTCATGTATAAATTTTTCAACCCATTCAAACTCCTTTATCACAGCAGCAATTTTCACTACATTTAAAAAATCCTGGTAAGCCATGTTTCCTTTTGTTTGAATATGAAACTGCAGTATATCCCTATGCAGGTTATGTACCTCTCTTACATATTCATTGTTGCCCATGCGGTTAATTTGTATTGCACAAAAATCTACAAGATGCACATAACCTCTTTCAAGCAATTCAAAAGGGATCTTATTATGATTCTCCCGCAGCAGATTACGCAGCCTTTCATAACGTTCTGTTTGAGTGATGTCCTGCATCAGCCGGACAAGGTCAATATAAACTCTTGTTATGGTGTTGAATTGTACATAGTTTTCTTCAGCATAAGCAAGCATTTCGTTAAATAATTTTAATTCATAGGGAACATTATTTTGCATTTGATCATGCAACATAAGTCCGTAATAATCCATGCACTGTAAAACAATATATTCTGTAAATACATCTAAACCATGTTGTGTAAGTTCATGATGTGTATTGGGATTTATCTTTGTGTTATATTCCGATTCTTCTTTTTTCAACCTGAATTTTTCAAATAAATGTATTGCACCGGGCTGTTGGGTTTCCAGCAATTGTTTTTCTGTTTTCAGAAATTCTTTTTCATAAATTTTGTCCTGGTTGTGGATACGCAAATTTTCAAGCTTACTGATATTGCCTGCAATTTTTTGTTCCTGCAATTTTTCTGTTTTTAAAAAATCAAGAGCAAGTTCTAAAATATCAGAAGTATAGTTTCTGAATTTAAAATAATCATATTGTTCATTTTTGAAAACGGCAGCAAATAATTTTTCTTCGGTTGGTAATTTCTTTTCAAAAGCAGGGTAATATTTAATAATTACATCAGCCAGCTTCATCACCTTTTCATTTTTATTAAAATATGGGGAATGAATAAAATCTGCAAACAACTTAATTTCTTTTGCAGAAAAACTATTTAATAGTTGGATGAGGCGGGTATCTTTCATAGTAAATTTCTAAAAATATCTATAACCGTTTTAGTGTAAACTCATACTATACTTAGGTTTGAACATATACAAATTTATATTTTCATTAAAGATGTTTCTAAAATACAAAAAATCTTTCCTTTTCTTAGCTGATGCATTGAATCAATTTTGGGTTGTCAATCAAATTTATTCATTCACCAAATCAACTTTATGAATCAGCAACATCTTAAGAAACCACCAAATTAAAAATCATTTATCCCTCTTCTTTAATTAAGTTGGGATATCAGCACTTCGTACCCGCAAGAATTTGCGGTTGTGGCTGTCAGGTGCTATAAATATTTTTGGCAAGCCAATTAATCTTTTCATTCACCATGCCCGGATGCAGTCTGGCATCAAAACAATCAATTTTTTATGAAACTTAAAAATTTACTTTTCACACTGGGGTTCATTCTATGCTTCAGCCTTCAAACTTGGGCTGATACAGAACCCGACAACAACGTTTACACAGGCGCAGACCCGATGGCCGAAAATTCAACAGTATCGGGAACCATTGCTACTCCGGTTACTGATCTAGAGGACTGGTACCAATTTACAACTACAAGTGATGGCAACATTACAATTTCTTTTACTTGTTTACCATTAACTTCTTATAACAGAATCTATTTATATGATTCAGATGGAACAACAAACTTAGGAAGTGCTGAAGGTTATGGCGGTGCAACTTTTACAAAAAACGGGTTAGCCGCCGGTACTTATTATATTCGTTATTATTATTACAGTACTAGTTTCGCAAGTGCTTACGAGTTATCAAATACTGTTATACCCACCAATTATGCAAATGATACAGAAGCGAATGACACTTATCTAACTGCACTTACCAATCTGAATGAGAATGATTCAGTTTATGGACATATTGCCCACAGGTATAATGGCGGTACTTACGATGAGGAGGACTGGTA
>JACMJP010000324.1 GCA_014380545.1 Chitinophagales bacterium
GTTACTAACAAAATAAGGGCAAGCATGGTTTGTTTTGCAACCAGGAAAACTGAGTTCATGTGGGTACGATGAATATTAAGAAATAAAATACACTGTCAATTAGTGGCGTGGGATAAGAAAACTAATTATTTCATGGACAGTGAGAGGCAGTCAATTATTCATCTGCGTTATACAGCGTATAATAACTTATTTTGCGAATATAGTAATTATATTCAAAGATGAAACAATGAGGGCGGAAAATATAAATTCCGGCTGAGTTATTATATTTTCCTGTGTAAGTGAAGGTTAAACTATTATGATGAATATCTAAATGATACCTTTAAATATTTCCACTCATAATGAAAAAAAAATTACCATCCTGGGTTTTACAAGATCAGTGGCGACTTCTTTATCTCAGATAACGGTATCGGCAATAAATACATGGCATCATGGAAAAACAACGGGCGAACTCCACTTCCTACAGCATAATTGTATGTGTTGTTTCCTGTCTGGTAATGATTTGTACCGAATTATATCCTGTGAATACTGTTGAACTTATTGTCCATCTTCTAATATCATTAAAACGCTGATCCTCGAAAGCCATTTCAATTCTTCTTTATTTCTAACAATCTCCCTCATTTCCATAACAGACATAATGGGTTTTAAGCTGTACAAATTATCTGCACCTGGTAATATGCCGGCTCTATTGCGCAGCTCAATTAACTTTGGATAGGCCAATAAAGGTTGTCCGGCTTCAGTAATAGCTTCCGCATAATTTAAAAGAATTTCTCCGTAACGAATCAGAGGCCACGCACGTTCAGTATTTCCTGACAATGCAGGTATTAAACATTAAGTAAATACTTTATAATTGTAGTTTTATCCCGAACATCCCTTTCCACTCCTCCATTGGCTTTAATATTAGTAACCCATCTTTGTTATTAAAACTATCTATACAACTACTTACAGGCTCAATAGCAATACTCCTTCTGTCGGGGGGTGTATAGATTTGAAAAAAGGGAAACCTGGCCGACTCTTGCCATATGGTAACCACCCTGTTTGAATATCGCAGGCCAATTTCCGATATAGAAGGGGTCGCACCTATTTTATAACAATTATTCAGTATTTTGCTTCCAATGGATTCCCAATTCAGGAACTCCTCGTTCTTTATATATGCTCCAACGGGAATATTGTTATTACCAACAATACAACGCTCACATCCCGGTAATCTCAATTGTGCTTCATTCATATTATTCTGAACGTAAAAGTATGGATGCCATCCTACGCTAAGCGGCATATCCCCGGTACCGCTATTTTTTATAGTAACTGCACAAGTAAATCCTTTTACAGGATGAATACTGTAGTGTATGGTCGTACTAAACAAAAACGGATAACCGGGTTGATCACCCTTGTAATCATATTCAAATGTTACGGATGAAGAAGCGATTTCTCTAACTTCCATTTGAACACTATGCAGAAAACCATGAACTGAATGATGCTGCTTTACATCATTTGGTTTCATTTGATACTGTTCGCCCAAGAAATTAAAAGTGCCGTTGTTAATTTTGTTGGCAAATGGTACGAGAAAAGCCTGCTTATAAGTAATATCTTTTTCCACATCATCTTCAAATTCCTGAAGCAGCGGTGTTTCGTTTTGTGAATCATGCAAAACAAGCTGGGTAATACGGCCACCAAAAGTGGGCATTGCAGAAAACCATGACTTTTCATCAGGCGTGCTGATAATAATATTCTTATGTTTAAAATATCCTGATTTCTCTAACATGATTTCGTTCATCTTTTTACGCTGCCACCTGTATCACCCAGCATCAGACCTTCTATTTCTTCAGATGTGGCAAGGTTGAAATCTCCATATATTGAATGTTTGAAAGTGGCCGCTGCGGCAGCAAAATCAA
>JACMJP010000325.1 GCA_014380545.1 Chitinophagales bacterium
CTTGTTATGGAATTGATCTCGATATGTTCAACACCATTGCATGTATTCCGCCACAGTGTGAAGATTATGAATTTACTTTTGAAATGCGCACTTTCATGTGCAGTTGCACAAAACCTCCCTGCGATATCACCTGTCATTTTATGCCGACCGATAGCTGGGTAATTACAATTGAAGGAAAAACTGTTGAAGAAAATAATATTGAAAGTGAATTATTCCCAGAATTCACAATTTGTCAGGGCGATACAATTGATCTTTCTGCAACTGGTATTTGGGGAGTGCCACCCTACACTTATGAATGGGTAGAACTGGGATTTTTTGCTGATACTGTTTTTGTTTTTCCAAATGATACTACAGTTTACACTTCCATCATTCATGATATATGCGATATGCAGGATACGGTTTACCAGGTTGTAAATGTAATTCCTGCACCCACTTTATCGCCCGGCCCGTTTGAAGCATGTTATGATGTTATTGCTGATGCAGGAAGTGGTTATACAAATTATCTGTGGAGCACAGGCGAAACAACGCAAACAATTTTTGTTGACAGTGCAGGAATTTATTATGTTACCGTTACAGATGAAAATGGCTGCACGGGAATTTCTGATCCTGTTGAAGTAATTCTGCATTATCCTCCGGAAATAGATGCATTTCCTGATACAATTTATGTGGAGAATGGTGAGCTTGCGCAATTAAATGTATCTACAACAAGTACAGGTGATGTTACATTTACATGGGAGCCGATAATTAATATTTCATGCGGTGATTGTCCGGACCCTTTTGGAATTGTTACAGATGCACAGGAAATTTTTACAGTTACAGGTGAAGAGTTTGGATGTGTGAGTGCACCGGATACGATTGTTGTAATTAATTCTTCAACAGATTTTTTTGTACCGAATGTATTTTCGCCGAATGGTGATTTTCTGAATGATTTCTTTAATGCATCCAGCGAAATTAATTACCCGGTTTTTCAATTACAGGTATATAACCGCTGGGGCGAAAAAGTTTTTGAAAGCAATGATATGCTTGAAGGATGGAACGGATTGCATAACGGAGTGCAGCAGGAAGTAGGGACTTATATGTGGATTATTAATTATGAAAAACTCAACCGCAAAGGTGTGATACTAAGAAGGATGGGAACGGTGATATTGCTGAGGTGACATGTATTAATAGATATATAACATGTTTCAAAAACACAATAAATATTCCGCACTACTCATTATTTTTTTTCTGGGAATTCTTCTCCAATATAAATACATCAATATATTTCCTGCTCAGGCGCATGCATGGGCGCAGTCTGACAGGTATGCCCTCTCTCTTGGATTCGTAAGGAATGATCTTAATTTTTTTAAACCCGAAACTTTTGTATTGAACCATCAATTCCCTGGCGGATGGAAAGAGCCTTCAGAGGAAAGCATAACTGCGGTTGATTTTCCACTGCATGATTATATTCCCGCAATCTTTATGAAAATTACGGGAATAACCTCACCATGGATATTCAGAACCTATATTTTGTTATATAGTTTTATCGGGCTCTATTTTTTATTCATGTTATCATTTCTTTTTTCACGAAGTTATGCAAGATCAATTTTTGTAACACTCTTTGCTGCAACATCTCCTGTTTTTGTTTTTTACCAGGCAGGGTTTTTACCTACTATTCCTTCGCTGGCCAATGCAATAATGGGTATTTATTTTTATTCAAACTATTTATATAACAATAAGAATCTGCATTTTAATCTTTGCTTATTATTTCTCACCCTTGCAGTATTGAGCAGAACAACTTTTGCAATTCCGTTATTTGCTATATTAGGATTTGAATTTATCAGAATATTAAAAAAGCAAACTGTTTTAAAGTCTAAATTTCTGCCTGTATCGCTATCCATCTCATTTCTTTTAAGCTATTTCTTTTACAATAATTTTTTAAGAGCCGAATACGGCTCTCTCTTCCTCAGCAATCTTATGCCGCCAGCAAATATCACAGAAGCAAGGAGTTTATTAAAATTGATATTTGAAAAATGGGGTATCAAATATTTTTCGCAGATACATTATGTTGTTTTTGTTTTGCTCATATTGAGTTCAATGTTTTTTATAATTTTCAAAAGGGTGAAAATTGAAAAGCAATTATTGCAATTTATTTTTTTAATAGTTATTATCCTTGCAGGATGTTTCGTTTTCGCATTTCTGATGCTTCAGCAATTTCCAAATCATGAGTATTACTTTCTTGACACATTTTTTCTACCGATCGTACTGCTTTTTATAATTCTGCTGTCCTTTATTCCGATTATAAATAAAAGAATTGGTAAAATAGTTTTCAGTATTCTCCTTCTTCTTGCATGTATTCCAATGATCATGAATGCAGTTCATTCGCAAAGTAATAATTACAATAATTATTCTCTTGACAAAACTGCAATAACAATCCATAATTTCTCAGCTTCAGATCATTACTTAGACTCACTTGGAATTGCCGATAGTGCAAAAATATTAGTGTTAGATGCGCATGCACCCAACATACCTTTCATCCTTATGAACAGGAAAGGTTTTGCAGTAATGACCACGAAAGAAGAAAACATAAAAAATGCATTGAAGTGGAATTATGATTATATCGTATTTCAAAATGAATTTTTCCTCACTGAAATATTTGTACCCTATCCTGATATTATAAAACATATTAAGAAAGTTGCAGATAACGGCAGAATTTCAGTTTGTACCTTATCTGACAATGTAGCAGACCAAACCCTTTATAAATTTTTAGGTTTTGAAAATAAAACGCCCTTATTTAAAGCATCTATCAACTTTGATGATACAACATTAGAAAATTCATGGAGAAATGTAAATGCAACTTCTGACTTTGCGTATTCAGGCTTTAGCTCTGGTATTCTTGCAACTGAAACAGAATATGGTTTAGGATATAGAACAAATAATATTAAAAAAATAATGGAAGGCACTAGCACTCTTTTATACTCCGGGTACTTTCTTGCAGACACTTTGAATAATTGCGAAATCGTTGTTTCAATAACAGAAAATAATATTAATACATATTTTAAATCCTACAATTTAAAAGGGCTGTTAAAAGAAACAGATAAGTGGGAAAGAGCAGACTTATTATTTAAATTACCAAAAGTGTCAACTGCTAATTATGAATTCAGTTTGTTTGTATGGAATACAGGTAAGAATAATTTGTATATAGATGATTTTTCTTTTGCTATTTACTGATGAAATATTTATCCTTTTTACCCTACCCGCTGTAATCTTCACTTACTGCACACATTTTTACATCCACTAATTTTGTTTGCGAAATTGCAGTATTGCGATCATGTCTTCTGTTACCCCTGAAAATAATTTCGAAGTTTTTTTCATCCAGCACATCCAGGTCATTCCATATTTTCCTTTATGCCGAATTTATCAGCAACACTCTTTTCTGAATAACCAACTGTTGTTTTAGTCATATTAATTTAATTAAAAGCACACATCTATTTATTAATTCTTGCATCTTCCTTCCTGCTCCCTCCTTTCTTCTTACTTCCCCAGCCATTCTTTAAATGCTGCTGCCCCTTCCTGGCTTACTATTATTTCTTCCGGCACAGCAGGTATTAATTCAACTAATAATTTTCCCTTTCTATGTGATCGGCATTTTTTTATTGCAGAGAATTGCGCAAGGTATTTCCTGTTGAGGCGGTAAAAATTATTTTTATCCAGTTCCTGCTCCAGTTCCGCAAGCGTTTTTTCTATAATATATTTTTGACCGTTTGCATCTGTTAAAAATGTAACCTTATGTTCAGAAAAAAAATAAGCAACATCCTCCAGCCGCACAGAAATAAATTCAATTCCCTTGCGTACCAAAAAGCGATCTTTCTTTTTTAACTGCCGGGAATAATATTGTTCTGTAAGTGCAGCGTAATTTGCTGAGAAATATTCCTGCAGGCGAACATATTTTTTTATAGCGGCCTGCAATCTTTCCTGTTTAATTGGTTTCAATAAATAATCTATGCTGTTATGTTCAAGTGCTTCCTGTAAATATTCATCATAAGCAGTTGTAAAAATAATGGGGCAATTAATCTCAATGTGTTTAAATATTTCAAGCGAAGAGCCATCGGTTAATTCAATATCTAATAAAATAAGATCAGGTTGCGGATTTATTTTCAGCCATTGCACAGATTCTATTACGGAAGATAATATCTGTATAACCTGCACAGGAGTTTCAAGTTTGCGCAACTGTATAAGTAATTTTTCAACCGCAGGTTTTTCATCTTCTATAATTACGATCTTCATGATATGGTATGCAGTATTGGTAGCTGTACTACAAAAACATTTTCCTTTTCTGTATATTGAATTTCTTTTTCTGTTGTCAGTTTATAACGCTCATTCAGATTTGTTAATCCTATCCTTGAGCTTATTTTTCTTAATTTCTTTTTCCGTAAGGTATTCTTAAATTGCAACATATCATTTTCAATTTTCATTTCAATTAATAAAGGAGAAGCATCAGAAAATTCATTATGTTTTACAGCATTCTCCATTAATGTTTGCAGAGATATAGGCGGAATTAAAACTGTATCATAAAAACTGTCATCTACAGTATTTATAAATTGTAAGGCATTTTCAAAGCGGATCTTTAGCAGATCAAAATAATTTTGTAAAAATGCAATCTCTTCTCTTAGCAAAACCAGGTTTCTTCCTTTATTTTGTAAAATATACCTGTACACATCCGCAAGTGTATCATTAAACTGTTTTGCTTTGGCGGGATTCTTTTCAATAAGATGTGA
>JACMJP010000326.1 GCA_014380545.1 Chitinophagales bacterium
AAATGTTTAATATTTATTTTTTCTTATCAGCATATTAAATCCCTCCTATTATCATTTCTAATAATCAGAGAGTCAGATCTGAAAGTTCCTCTAAATATTATTATTGTTAATGCTAAAGTAAAAGGGAAATATTTTTAGCATTTATTTTATTCATTGTAAAATATAAAACTATCTCGTTATCACAATAAATGCATGCACAACTCCCGGAAGCCAGCCTATCAGTGTAAATAATAAATTCCATAGAGTAGGAGTATCCCAGTCAGTATATAAACCTACAGCAAGTGGCGGCAATATTATGGCAAGAATATAAAGAACAGCCATTGGAACCTCTTCACCAACTTCATTAGATGCTTTTACCTGTGCTACACATAACTGCAACAGTTCCCTTTTTTCTTTACCTGATAATTTATTTATTTCTGATTCAAGCAATGCTTTATCAAATGTTCCCATTTGTTCTGCAAATTGCATTACAGATTCTGCAGTGGGTTTGCTTTCAGTTTGCGATAAATTGTCTGCGGCAATTAATTGTGTGCTCATCATGAAAATGAAAAAGATGCAGGAAATTGTTTTTAGTTTTTTCATTGTATTTTATTTTATGATTGTGATGTAAATATATAAAACTATTTATTCTTCTTCTTTCGGTGAACCGGCAGCTTGCAGGATACATTTAAGTTCAATAGCTCCGCAGCCTTTCAGGTCATCTTTATATTGTTTCAATTCTTTATCGAAATCTCTCGCTCTGTAAAGTTTGCCTGCAAATCCTTTTGAGCAATATACATCCTCAAATGAATACTCAATCGTGTTTTTACCTTCATTATATGTTGCAGAGCCGAGTATATATACATAAAATTTTTCTCCACTGTGAATGAGCAAACATTCATCTGCCCGCTTGCCGTCATCCCATTTATATATCCTGTATATTTTATTTTCTTTAGGTTCAGCTACAGCCCAGTATTTGTTCTTTTCTAATTTTATTTTTTCATCACCTTTGGTCATGCAAGTATATCTATATTCATTAGCGCCAAATTCATAACAATATTCATTATATTCTTCAGCAATTCCATTCTCCCAATCAGATTGAGATTTATATAAAAATATCTGGCTGAAAATATTTGAAATGAACAATAATAATACTGTTGACAAAAATATTTTTTTCATAGCGTATGTTTAGTGCTCAAATATATACAGAAAAAAACGATCAGAAAACCTGATCGTTTTTTTAATACTAAAGATCATTAATTAATTACGCCTCCGCTAATTCCTCTTTATGTGCACCAATTAATTGCTGCTGAATTTCAAACGGTACGGGAGCATACTCTGCAAATTTTCTTGTGAATTTTCCTCTGCCCTGTGTTAATGACCGCAGTGTTGAAGAATAGCCATGCAATTCAGAAAGCGGAACCCTTGCAAGTATTTTTTGATAATGCCCTTCACTATCCATTCCCATCACAATTCCTCTTCTTGTTTGCAGGTCGCCAATTACCTCTCCCATATAATCACCCGGCACTAAAATTTCAACATCATAAATAGGTTCTAATATTTTAGGATCGGCATCTTTAAATGCATTTCTAAAAGCCATCATACCTGCAAGTTTAAATGCCATATCATTGCTGTCAACCGGATGCATCTTTCCGTCATATACACTCACCCGAACATCCCGTACATAACTTCCAGTAAGCGGCCCATTGGTCATTTTTTCCATCACACCTTTTAAAATAGAAGGAAGAAATCTTACATCAATAGCTCCGCCAACAATACAATTATAAAAAACTAATTTACCGCCCCATTTCATTTCATGTTCTTCCCTTCCCCGCACAGTAACATCTTTCGGATCAGGCATGCCTTCATAATAGGGCTCCACTATCATATGCACTTCTGCAAACTGCCCCGCACCGCCACTTTGTTTTCTATGGCGATAATCACTCTTCACACTTTTTTGAATTGTTTCCCTGTACGGAATTTTTGTTTTTACCCATTCTATTTTAATTCCATACAAATGTTCAATTTTCCATTTCACGGCGGCAAGATGTAATTCACCCTGTGCATTTACAATTGTTTGTTTTAATTCCTGGTTATGCTCCATAATAATTGTAGGATCTTCCTCTGCTATATGATGCAAAGCAATACCTATTTTTTCTTCATCACCCTTATTAAGCATTTCAACTGCATACTGCACTTTTGATTCCGGGAAAATTATTTTACTCATTTCCACTTGCTGGCCTTTTGCTGCAAGCGTATTATTTGTGTGCGTCTTTTTTAATTTTACTGTTGCGCAAATATCACCGGCAACAACTTCAGTAACAATTTCTCTTTTCTTTCCCTGCATCACAAATAATTGCGAAATTCTTTCTGAAAAATTTGTTGCAGTATTTATTAAGTCATCGCCCGTTTTTATTTTTCCGCTGCACACTTTTAAATAACTCATGTCCCCAAGATGTGGCTCACTAACAGTTTTAAATACAAATGCAATTGCAGGATTATTTGCGTTACATGGAATATCAACTCCGTCAGAAGTTTTTTCAGGATTCATGTGCGCAGAGCTCGGGCAGCAATAATCTATAAAGCCCATTAATCTTCCGCTGCCCATGTTGTGTTTTGCACTCATACAGAAAACAGGAAATAATTCATGATTGCGAATGGAAATTAATAAACCCTTCTGCATATCACTTTCTTCAAGCGTTCCTTTATCAAAGAATTTTTCCATTAATCCTTCATCATTTTCTGCAATTGTTTCAATAAGATCATTGTGCAGGCGATTTGCTTTTTCTATTTCTTCTGCAGGAATATCTTTTTTCTCCGGCTTGCCACCATCATTTCCAAACACATACATTTTCATTGTCAGAATATCAATAATAGAATTAAATTCCAAACCCTGGTTATAGGGATATTGCACAACAGTTACTTTTCTTCCGAATCTTTCTTTTGCCTGGTCAATTGTATTTTCAAAATCAGCTTTATCTTCATCCACATGGTTGGCAACAAACAGCATGGGTTTTTTTAAATGATCAGCATATTCCCAAATAATTTCGCTGCCCACTTCCACACCATGCGCAACGTTTAAAACCATAATTCCCGTATCGGCCACTTTAAATGCGCTGTACACTTCGCCGATAAAATCGTCCATGCCCGGTGTATCAATAATATTAATTTTTGTATCCTTCCATTCTGCATGCATCAGCGTACTGAAAATACTATTGGTGCGCTCATGCTCCAGTTCATGATGATCAGAAACAGTATTGTTATCAGCTACTGTTCCCCTGCGGTTAATAGCTCCGGCTTCAAACAACATACATTCTGCAAGCGTTGTTTTTCCGGAGCCGCTATGCCCCACCAGCACAACATTTTTAATGTGGTCACTGCTATAATTTTTCATAAATCAGAATTTTAGATCCCGCTTATGCGGAGTTGGTTAACAATGTTGAGTGCAATTTAGAAAAAGATATTTTTAAATAAAAAATTTTTGAAGCAGAATATTAATTGGAGATTGAAGGCCTGACTTAGAGTACGACTTTCAATTCATTTTATGAGGCTCTCACTGAAAGTGAGGGTCTCAATTTTCGCTATTATATCAATTTAGATTTTTCTTATATAAATTATGGCTCGGGAGATATGAGTTATGGGCTGGGAGAAATGAATTATGACTTGAGAGATATAAGTTATGGCTCGGGAGAAATGAATTATTGGCTAAGAGAAATGAATTATGGGCTGGGAGAAACGAATTATGGCTCGGGAGATATGGATTATGGCATGAGAGAAATGAATTATGACTCGGGAGAAATGAATTATGGTCTGAGAGATATGAATTATGACTTTGGAGATATGAGTTATGAGTCGGGAGAAATGAATTATGGTC
>JACMJP010000327.1 GCA_014380545.1 Chitinophagales bacterium
GCATTGTAACTAATTTGTTTTGCTCTTCTGCGGTTTGTTTCGTCAATTGTTTTTTGCATGCTATCAGTAATTTTATCTGCATACATAATTACCAAACCATTTACATTTCTTGCTGCTCTTCCGGCTGTTTGTGTTAAACTTCTTGTGTTGCGTAAAAAACCTTCTTTATCAGCATCCATAATTGCAACTAAACTCACTTCAGGAAGATCTAATCCTTCTCTTAATAAATTCACCCCAACCAATACATCAATTTGTCCTAAACGTAATTGCCGCAAAATTTCTACTCTTTCCAAAGTTTCTACTTCGCTGTGAATGTATTTACATTTTACCTGCATTTTCAATAAATACTTTGATAATTCTTCTGCCATTCTTTTTGTGAGTGTTGTAACCAAAACTCTTTCATTCGCTTTTATTCTCTCATCAATTTCTTCCAGCAGGTCATCAATTTGATTTAATGACGGGCGAACTTCAATAGATGGATCTAATAAACCCGTTGGCCGCACAACCTGTTCAACAATAGTTCCTTCAGTTTGATGTAATTCAAAATCGCCGGGTGTAGCACTCACATAGATTGTTTGATTTAACAGGCCCATAAATTCATCAAAATTTTGCGGGCGGTTATCCATTGCACTTGGTAATCTAAAACCATATTCAACCAAATTCATTTTTCTTGCCCTGTCTCCGCCATACATAGCTCCAACCTGCGGAACTGTTGCATGACTTTCATCTATAATCAGTAAATAATCATCAGGAAAATAATCAATTAAACAAAATGGTCTTTGTCCCTGTCTTCTTCTGTCAAAAAATCTTGAATAATTTTCTATACCACTGCAATATCCTAATTCTTTTATCATCTCCACATCAAAATTCACTTTTTCCTGTAATCGTTTTGCCTCAATATATTTTCCGGTGCTTTCAAAATATTTTACCTGTGCATCTAATTCTGCATGTATCTCATGCAAAATAGTTGGCAGCATTTCTTTTGGAGGAATATATAAATTGGCAGGAAATATTGCAACATTTTCTTTTTTCTCCATTCTTTTTCCTGAATCAGGATTAAATGTTTCTATTTCTTCTATTTCATCACCAAAAAAAGTAATGCGATAACCATAATCTGCATAAGCGAGAAACACATCAACCACATCACCCTGCACCCGAAAATTTCCTCTTTTAAATTCAAGGGCACTTCTTGAATAAAGTGATTCAACTAAACGATGTAATAAATAATTTCTCGTCATTTTATCACCTGTATTTAAGCGCACAATACTATCTTTAAAACCATCAGGATTCCCAATTCCATAAATGCAACTTACTGTTGCAACAACAATTACATCTCTTCTACCACTCTGTAAACTTGAACTTGTTTTTAATCTGAGTTTCTCAATTTCTTCATTAATGGAAAGATCTTTTTCAATGTAGGTATCAGTAGAAGAAATATATGCTTCAGGTTGATAATAATCGTAATAACTCACAAAATATTCCACTGCATTTTCAGGGAAGAATTGTTTGAACTCCCCATATAGCTGCGCAACTAATGTTTTATTATGTGAAAGAATCAGAGTAGGTTTTTGTACTTGCTGTATAACGTTTGCAATGGTAAACGTTTTTCCACTGCCTGTAACACCCAATAAAACCTGTGCTTTTTCACCATGATTAATACCATCTACTAATTGATGAATTGCCTCAGGCTGATCTCCTGTAGGTATAAAATTGGAAATTAATTGAAACGTCATAGAAACTTAAAGATACTTAACCAACCAATTATTACATGAAATTGTTTCATTAATTTTGCGCATGCCTTTGGGGCGGAAAAAATATTTAATATATGCGTATAAAAGAAATTGTAGCAATCGGTGGAATGAGCGGATTATATAAAACCGAATCACAAAAAGCAAGTGGATTAATTGTTACATCACTAAAAGAAGGATGGACAAAATTTGTTTCCAATCGCCAGCATTTATTTTCACCATTAGAAAATGTATCTATATATACGGACGGAGATACAATTGACATAGCAGATGTAATGCTTGAAATCAATAAACAAAAGGACATAAATCCTCCGGCTGATTCCAATGCATCGAATGATGCGTTGAGGGATTGGTTTACTAAAATTGTTCCTAATCACGACAGGGAAAAGGTATATGTAAGCGATATAAAAAAACTTATTAAATGGTACGCAATACTTGAAGAAAAAGGTGTGATTACTGATGAAATAAAAGCAAGGGAAGAAGAGAGCAAGGAGACAGAAGAAGAGAGCAAGGAGACAGAAGAAGATAGCAAGGAGACAAAAGAAGATAGCAAGACTGAGAAGGAAGAAAATAAAGATTCTAAAAAAGAGGAAGTAAAAGATTTAAAGGAAGAGGAAAAAAAAGAGCCTAAGAAAAAGAAGGAGCCGAAGGAAAAGAAGGAGATTAAGAAAAAGGAATAGTGAATTACAATTTAATAATCGCATTAAACTCTTTGCTACTTATTATTTTTATTGATATATTTTTGTCAGGCTTGTTTTTATTCTTATCCAGTTATAAATCAATACAACTGACAATAAAATTATTCCACTTATATAAACAATATAGCTTATATTCTTTTCTATAGTTAAACC
>JACMJP010000328.1 GCA_014380545.1 Chitinophagales bacterium
AAAGACTTTTTATTTTAAATGTTTGCAATAATGAATCTGCACCTTCAGCATTTTTTAAAATATGGGGCGTATAAAAATAGCCTGAGTTTGCAATTGTTGACATTGCATTCGCAACCTGCAAGGGGGTAAGAATTAATTGATCCTGCCCGATACCCAATGTAACACAACTTGACGCTCTCCATCTTCCAGCACCATAAATTTTATCATAATCTTCCGGGTCAGGAACATTACCTGCTCTTTCATTTGGAAGATCAACTCCTGTTCTTACACCAATTCCGAATAATGCTAATTCACTTTTAAAATCAGTAAGACCTTCACTTGGTTTTGCATGTGCATCTTCCATGAAATGTTTAAATACATGACAGAAATAAGCATTACATGAATTACCAATTCCGAGTATAACACTTCCTGCATATGGATGGCCGTGACAATTAACTGTGTGGCCACTCATCACATAACCGCCTGGGCAACTGTATCCCTGGTCTGCAGAGAGTGTTCCAGCCTGCATACCTATTGCGGCAAGTACGGGTTTAAATGTAGAGCCGGGTGGATAATATCCTGAAAGTGCACGGTTATTTAAAGGGCGTTGAGGATCCATTACCAGCTTACCATAATTTTTTGTGCGCTGGCTGCCGGTTAATAAATTCGGATCATAAGTGGGAGAACTTACCAGGCACAATATTTCTCCTGTAGATGGCTCAATTGCTACTAATGCACCTCTTTTATTTTGCATTAATTGTTCAGCATAGTATTGCAATTCAATATCAACCGTTAATGTGAGTTGTTTTCCCGCTATTGATTTTTTATCATTATCTCCCTTTCCCAAACTCCCAACAACTCTGTTGTATGCATCCACAACCATATATTTATATCCATTATCTCCCCGTAATAATTCTTCATAAGATTTCTCTACTCCGCTTTTACCAATGTAATCACCACTTTTATAATAGCCCTCATTGTTTTTTATATCGTTTGAATCTACTTCAGTAACATATCCTAATAATTGCGCAGCAGCAGGATAATTATATTTTCTCACCGATCTTATTTGTGTGAAAAATCCCGGGTATTGATATAATAGTTCTTCAATCCTGCCTACTTCTTCTCCTGATAAATTACTTATAAAAACAGAAGGCAGATAAGATGCATAACCTTGCTTCTGTTTTAAATTTTTTATTGTTTTAATAAATGTTTCTTTATTAATACCAACTAATTCGCAAAAACTCAGTGTATCTAAATTTTTTATTTGCTGCGTAATAACCATGATATCATAATTCGGTTGGTTGTAAACAATGAGTTTGCCGTTCCTGTCATACATTGGGCCACGGTCAGGATAAATTGTTACTTTTCTAAATGCTCTGTCAGCAGCAAGTTCTTTATAATCGCCATTAATTACCTGCAGATATAATAAGCGGATGATATACACTAAAAATACAACAACGATGAGCGCCTGAATAAAATAACTTTTTGACTTACCGATATTGCTGAGTACACTCATTTTTATTTGCGTTCTTTTTTTGTTGTAAATAAGAATGTAAGAATTAATATTAAAAAAGTAGAAATAATTCCACTTAATACAATTTTTAAAAGAGTATATCCAAGATGTTGGAATGATAATATTTCTACAAAAAAATAAAATGTATGATGTATGAACACCATAATTGCTGTAAATATGGTGAACCATGTTGCGCCCAAATAGCGGATATTTGGCGATCCTACAGCATCGTAACCTGTTGGCGGAGTTAATAATTTTAATATTGGTGCCCGTAAAAATGCCATTAAAACACATGCGGATGCATGCATACCTGGTGTCATATTGAACATATCTATTATTAACCCAACAAGAAATGCAAGAGGAAGCATTATCCACTTTGGGACATTTAACGGCAACATGAAAATAAACATCGGGTATATGTAGGGATGAATATAAATCCCTGTATCAAGGTTATTTAAAACCAAAACCTGGAAAGCAATAATAAATGCTAATCCCACAAAACGTAGTATCCAGTTAATTACCTGCATTATTTATTGCTGCTTCTTCTGCGGATTTTTGTTCTTCTTTGCGTAAATAATTTACAACATAAACAGTATGTAACCTGCTGAATTGTGTTGCAAGTTTAATTTTTAATGTATAAAAATTACTTCCTTCTTCTCTGCCATATTCCTGCAAAGTACCTATTAAAATTCCCCGGGGAAATAACAATGAATTTGCTGTCGTTATAATTGTATCTCCGGGTTGTAATTCTCCGGGCTCTGAAACATCAACCATAGTCACAATTGTCGGGTCACCAATTTCCCATCTTATATTTCCCTGCACATTCGTTTTTTTAATAGCAGCTCTTGTAAAAAAATTACCGTGCAACACACTCATAGCAACGCTATAATTTTCTGTTGCTGTAATTATTTTTCCGCAAATACCGCTTGAAGTAATTACGCCCATGTCTTTTTTAATACCATGTTTAGTTCCCCTGTTTAGAGTAATATAATTATTTACTTCTGTAAAAGAATTTGAAATTACTTCTGCCGGAATATATGTATATAAAACAGTCCCTGTTGAATCCTGCATTTGATAAACATTCACTGTATCAAATTGCCTGGATTGGTGAATTTGCGAGCGCAGCCCCGCATTTTCAGCTAAAAGACTATCATTTATTTCACCGAGATTCAAATAATCCGTTAAGCTGGAGTATTTTTCATTTACATTACCTGTAAGGTAATTAGCTGAATTTAAAAAAAATGTTTTATGATATGCATTGTTGTTGAATATTAGCCAAAAACTTAACAGCTCAAGTATGAGGAATAAAATGATCGCATAATTGCGAATTATAAAAAGGAAAAAGCTACGCATTCAGCGCAATAGGTGATTTATTATCCAATGAATAGTGCCTCGTAATGTTCACGGTCTTTTAGTGCAATGCCTGTTCCTCTGACAACGGCTCTTAAAGGATCATCAGCCACATGCACATGTAGTTTTGTTTTTTGTGCAATGCGTTTATCCAATCCTCTTAACAATGCTCCGCCACCTGTTAAATGAATTCCTTCCCTTTGAATATCACTTGCTAATTCGGGGGGCGTAGTTTCCAATGCCTTTAAAATTGCTTCTTCCACTTTTGAGATTGATTTATCCAGTGCATGCGCAATTTCTGAGTACGTAACAACAAGTTGTTTTGGGATACCTGTCATAAGGTCTCTTCCGCTCACCTGGTAGTCTTCCGGCGCATCTTCCAGTTCGGTAATTGCGGCTCCAACATTTATTTTAATTGCTTCAGCAGTGCGTTCTCCAATTAAGAGATTATGCTGGCGGCGCATGTAATCAACTATGTCTGCGGTAAATTCATCACCAGCAACCCGGATGCTTTGATCGCAAACAATTCCGCTTAATGCAACTACAGCAATTTCTGTTGTTCCTCCACCTATATCAATGATCATATGCCCTACAGGCTCCTGTACATCCAATCCAATACCCAGTGCAGCAGCCATAGGTTCCTGAATCAGGTAAACTTCTTTTGCCCCGGCTTGCTCAGCACTATCTTTTACTGCTCTCTTTTCTACTTCAGTAATTCCTGAAGGAATGCAAATTACCATTATGAGCGATGGTTTAAATATGCGGTTTTTTGGAAATATCATTCCTATCAACCCCCTTATCATACTTTCAGCAGCCTGAAAATCCGCAATTACTCCGTCTTTTAATGGGCGGATTGTTTTTATATTATCATGCGTTTTTTCATGCATTTGCATTGCCCGTTTTCCAACTGCGATAATTTTTTCTGTTTTGCGGTCAATTGCAACAATAGATGGTTCATCCACCATTACTTTATCGTGCGCTATAATAAGTGTATTAGCAGTACCGAGGTCAATAGCAATTTCCTGTGTAAGAAAGTTGAATAATCCCATTGTATTTTGAGTAGATAAAAATTTTAAGTGTAAAAATAATAGTTGTTATGTATTTATTCTTAATTATTATTTATTATAAATTGACAAGGTTAAATAAAGTGTTTATTATTTAAGATTCGGAATTTGATATTCAGAAACCTTATTAATATGGCAATTACTTTCAAAAAAAAATCTGTCAACTAAATTATTTATGATAAAGATTTTACAATGATCTTTTTATTCTTCGGGTTACTCAGGATCCAATTGCTAAAATCATGTTATAACATTTTCAAACTCATAACACATTTTCTCAGTGTTTAAAATGTCTTGTAGCACTCATCACCATAGCCATATCATGTGTATCACAAAAATCAACGGAGTCTTTGTCCCTAATGGAGCCACCCGGCTGGATCACCGCACTGATGCCGGCTGCATGGGCAATTTCAACACAATCCGGAAACGGAAAAAATGCTTCACTTGCCATCACTGTGCCCTTCAGATCAAAGCCAAAATGTTTCGCTTTTGTTATCGCCTGCTGTAATGCATCCACTCTTGAAGTTTGCCCTGTCCCGCTGCCGGTAAGTTGCTTGTTTTTTACTAATGCAATTCCATTTGATTTCAAATGTTTTACTATTTTTTCCGCAAAGAGGAGATCTGAAATTTCTTTTTCTGTCGGGCGTTTTTTAGTTACAAATTGCAGGTCGTTTTTATGAGTTGTTTTTATGTTTCTATCCTGAACCAAAATTCCATTCAGCATACTCTTGAATTGTGTTCCCGGAAATTCAAATTGTTTTTGTTTTAAGAGGATGCGGTTTTTCTTTGTTTGCAGAACAATTAATGCTTCATGCCCGAATTCCGGAGCAATGAGAACTTCAAAAAATAAAGTATTGATTTTATATGCGGTTGCCAGATCAATTGGTGCATTACAGATGTGTACACCACCAAAGGCGCTGACGGGGTCAGCTTCGAGTGCTTTCTCATAAGCTTCTAAAAGAGTTGGCGAAGTAGCAATACCGCAGGCGTTAGTATGCTTTAAAATGGCGAATGTTGGGTACTTATCTTTTTCATAATCTTCCTGAAATTCTTCTATCAGGTAAACAGCACTTTCTACATCAACTAAATTATTAAAGGATATTTCTTTACCATGTAACCTTTCAAACACATCCGTGAGTTTACCGAAAAATGCAGATTGCTGATGTGGATTTTCGCCATAACGCAAAACATATTTCGGGGTATAATTCAAAGAATAATTTTCATCATTATTAAACCAGGTATAAATTAAAGTGTCATATTGAGATGTTATTGCAAAAGCTTTTTTTGCAAAATATTTTCTCTGACTAAGGTGTGTCGTTCCTTTTTGTATTTTTAAAATTTCCAATAATTCCTCGTAATCACTTTTTGAAGCGATAACTAACACATCCTGAAAATTTTTTGCCGCAGCTCTTATGAGTGATACACCCCCAATATCTATTTTTTCAATTATCTCTGCTTCATTATTAGTATTGCGTAATGTTTCTTCAAATGGATATAAGTCAACAATAACCAGATCTATTGAAGGTAAGTTATATTGCCCCATTTGCTGAACATCTTCCTGTAATTCCCTGCGGGCAAGAATGCCCCCAAAAACCTTAGGGTGTAAGGTTTTTACTCTTCCCCCAAGAATGGAAGGATAAGAAGTCAGGTCTTCAACTGTTTCAACAGGAACACCAAGTTCTTTAATAAATTTTTCTGTTCCGCCTGTTGAATAAATGGTAACTCCAAACTCCTGCAATTTACGAATGATTGGCTCTAATTTGTCCTTATAAAAAACGGAAATTAAAGCTGATTTTATTGTAACAGGAAAATCCATGAAATCGATTAAAAATTTAAGCGGCAAAGGTAGAAGAAAGCATTGGGATTATGATTTTAAGGTTTGAAGAATATTTCACCCGATTGTGCAAATCTTTATTGCAAAAAGTTCACGATGAAGACCTGATAATAATTTTTCAATTTTAGAATATCAGCTTATTCTTTTGCAGAATAAATTCTTCAACTATCTCCGGAAAATATTTTAACTCCAGTTTTCGGACTTTCTTTTCTATTGATTCAGAAGAATCATTTTCTTCAACTGAAACAGTTTTTTGGAAAATGATCTTTCCTTCATCATATTTTTCATTCAATTCATGTACAGTAATCCCTGTTTCTGTTTCTTTATTTTCAAAAACTTTTTCATGAACATATTTTCCATACATGCCTTTGCCCCCATATTTGGGCAGCAATGCCGGATGTATATTTAGGATGCGATGCGGAAACGCCTGTATAAAAACAGAAGGTAACAATTGAAGATAACCTGCAAGGATGATATATTGTGTTCTATATGATCTTAAATATGCAATGATGGCCTCAACGTTTTGCCAATCTGCTTCTGCGAATATTTTTACAGGAATATTATTTTTTTCTGCCTTTTGAATTACTTCTGCTTTCGGGT
>JACMJP010000329.1 GCA_014380545.1 Chitinophagales bacterium
AAATTCTTTCGCAATGATGGCTCTCCATCCGTCTGTTCCGAATTTTATTTGTATCATGAAAAAATTCTTTTTGCAATAATAATTAAATTAATTGAAGTTATCAGGCTCTCAATTACCATTGAATATATAAAGCTTCACTGAAAGTGAGAGCCTTTATAAAAAAGGGAGTTTCAATAAAATTTGAAACTCCCTTTTTTATAGAACGTCTCACTGCAAGTAAGGTACAAATTTATAAAGGTCTCACTTTCAGTGAGGCTTTCAATATTCAATGGTAATTGAGACCCCCACTGAAAGTGAGAGCCTCAGAACTTCAATTAATTTAATTATTATTGCAAAAAGAATTTTTTCATGATACAAATAAAATTCGGAACAGACGGATGGAGAGCCATCATTGCGAAAGAATTTACTACAGATAATGTCGCCCGTGTTGCAAAAGCAACTGCTGATTGGGTAAAGCAAAATAATAATAATCCATCCGTTGTTATCGGTCATGATTGCCGTTTTGCCGGAGAATTATTTGCCGAAGTAACAGCGAAGGTTTTATGCAGCGAAGGTGTGAAAGTTTTTATTGCAAAAGATTTTGTTTCAACACCGATGGTAAGTTATGGCGCCAATCAATTAAATGCTGTTGCCGGAGTTGTTATAACTGCAAGTCATAATCCACCAAGCTATAACGGATTCAAATTAAAGAGTGGTTATGGCGGACCTTCAATTCCGGAAGATATAGCCATTGTTGAATCATTAATTCCAAATGAATTTGCAACTCCTTCAACCTCATTGGAAGAATTTGAAAAAAACGGAATGCTGCAATGGGTTAATCTTGAAGATATGTATTTTGATCATGTACAAAAAAGTTTTGATCTCAACACAATTAATAATTCAGGAATTAAATTAGGTTATGATGCAATGTATGGTGCCGGGCAAAGAGTAATTAAAAGGATATTGAAAAATATTGTTGCACTGCATTGTGATGATAATCCCGGTTTTCACGGACAAGCGCCCGAACCCATTCACAGAAATTTAATGGAATTATCAGAACTTGTAAAAAACGATAATTCATTAATGGGTGGATTAGCAAACGATGGTGATGCTGACAGGATCGGGATGTATGATGAAAATGGAAATTTTGTTGACAGCCATCATATCATTTTATTACTCATCCACTATTTGCATAAATACAAAAATTATAATGGCAAAGTGGTGATTGCATTTTCAGTGAGCGATAAAGTAAAACGTTTATGCGAACATTATAAATTGGATTATGAAGTAACTAAAATTGGATTTAAATATATCTGCGGCAAAATGGTCACGGAAGATGTTTTAGTAGGAGGAGAGGAAAGTGGTGGTATTGCAGTGAAAGGACATGTACCTGAACGGGATGGTATCTGGTGCGGGTTATTATTAATGGAATTTATGGCGAAGACCGGAAAAAAATTAACTGAATTAATTCTGGAAGTGTATGATATAGTCGGTTCATTTTATTTCGACAGGAATGATCTGCATATTGAAGACCAGTTAAAGAATAAGATCGTAGATAACTGCAGGCATGGAGTTTATAAATCCTTTGGAAATTATACAGTGCGCAATATGGAAGATATTGACGGGTATAAATTTCATTTGAGTGATAATAGTTGGGTGATGATAAGAGCCAGCGGAACTGAACCATTATTAAGAGTATATGCCGAAGCATATGATAAAAATGAAGCGGACAAAATTTTAGATACTGTAAAGAAAGTTTTAATCGGATAATATTTGAAAAAAACAATTCTCATATCACTCATTATAATCAATTTCATACAAAACATTTTCGCACAGAATGATTCAACGGGTTTTTTAGATAAATTATTTACACCTTCAGAAACATTTAATAAGCAAAGATTTTATTCTGTTCTTGGAACAGAAGCAGTTTTATATTCTTCAGCAACAGTTTTATTATATCAGTATTGGTATAAGGATTATCCCTCAACAAAATTTCATTTCTTTAATGATAATGGTGAGTGGATGCAGTACGATAAATTAGGACATGTTTATACAACCTATTTCGAAACAAATATTACAACTGGTTTTTATAAATGGGCAGGAGTGAAAGATGAAAATGCATATTGGGCAGGTGCAGTTACTGGAAGTATACTGCAATTAACGATAGAAGTGTTTGATGGTTTTTCAGAAAAGTGGGGATTTTCTCCGGGTGATTTTGCTGCAAATACTTTGGGTGCAGGTTTAAGTGTTGGGCAAAATTATTTATGGGATGAACAAAGAATAAGAATAAAATTTTCATCACACTTTACGGATTATTCGCAATACGATACAACGGTGCAAAACCGGGCTGCTAATTTATTCGGTACAAGCGGACCTGAAAAAGTTTTAAAAGATTATAACGGACAAACTACCTGGTTATCTGTTAATCCTTCCATGTTCATGAAAGAGGATACAAAATTTCCAAAGTGGTTAATGATAAGCGGAGGATATTCTGTTGAAGGATTATTAGGAGGATATGAAAATAAATGGTGCCCTGATCCGAATATGAAACCGGAAGATTGCCCGCCTGAATTATTAATTGATTATTCAAATATTGAACGCTATCGTCAATTTTATTTAAGTGTTGATGTTGATTTTTCACAAATAAAAACAAACTCAGAATTTTTAAATGCCATATTCGGTGTAATTAATATTGTAAAAATCCCTGCTCCTGCTCTGGAGTTTAATGGAAATGGGGAAGTGAAGTTTAAGCCGTTATATTTTTAGGAATGAAGATATAATGAAATACAAACCATTGAATATTATCTGTTTTCTATTGTTCTTAGTAAATACAGCTATAGCTATTTACTCAGTGATGCTTTTAATTTCTGATTTTAATGATATGGAATTTGCAGGATTATTTATTTTACCGGCAGCAATTTATTATATTATACTCTCCATTTGGGGCTATATGTTGTTGGTATCTGAGAAAACATATCAAAGATTATCATTGCTGATCATTTTTTCATTAATACCTTATATAGTGTTAATGATTATGAATATGAAATAGTACATTGTTTAGCGTAGAATATTTCTCGAAATCACAATTCTTTGCACTTCACTTGTTCCCTCATATATCTGGGTAATTTTTGCATCCCGCATTAGTCGTTCAACATGATATTCTTTTACGAAACCATAACCGCCATGAATTTGCACTGC
>JACMJP010000330.1 GCA_014380545.1 Chitinophagales bacterium
AAAAAATGTGTTCCGCAAAAATGTTTTTTAAAATCATCACTGCGTCCTTCAATCATTAAATGGATGGGAATTCCCGATGTGTTGCTTGTAATTAATGTTCCGGGTTTTCTGATGACATCCACTTTTTCAAATAGTTCTTTTTTTATTTTAAGACTTTCAATAACTACCTCAATTATCCAATCACATTCTGCAATTTTATTTAAATCATCTTCAAAATTTCCGGTTGTAATTTTCTTCAGTACTTTTTGGGAATAAACCGGAGAAGGATTTTGTTTTACTGCCATTTGCAAACTATCATTCACTAATTTATTTCGCAAAGCGGGTTTCTTTTTTTCTTCTTCACTTAATTGCATGGGAATAATATCCAATAAAATTACCTGCACACCAATATTTGCAAAATGGCATGCAATACGGCTTCCCATCACACCGCTGCCAAGTACTGCTACTTTTTTAATGATTCGGTTCATTGTTTTTATTTTAGTATCAAGTATCATGACTTGGTATTGAAATAAACTATTATTATGATTAATAAATAAATTTTATTTACTATAAAGTAAATTAACTCATTAAAGCTTCCTTACTTGCTTTTTCAAATTTCCCCATGATCATTTCATGCGCTTTCAATAAATAATTTTTATCGTTGTAAATACGCATCATCATAGCCGCTCCTTCAATTGCGCACACACTTTCCCTTGCAAAAAATAAAGCGGCATCATCACTATATCTTTCCCTATAAATATGTGTGAGGGCATCTACCCAGTCATCAAAAAACCCTTTGATCGGCTTTCTGAATTCGGGAACCACATTATTTGTTTCCATGGCAATATTTGCCATAAGGCAAGCTCCTTCACCATTGGCAAAAACATCAATACATTTTTCTCCTAATAATTTTAATTTCTCTTCTGAATTTAACTGTTCATCATACGCATATACAAATACCTTTTCCCTATAATGCTCTCTTAAAACCTCGAGAACAGAACGCATGAGATCTTCTTTAGATGTGAAATAATGATAAATACTTCCCTTTAATAACCCGCAGGCGGTTCCGATATTTGCCATAGTAGTCCTGTGGTAACCTTGCGTACGGAAGAGGTTCAAAGCTTGTTTTATAATATCGAATTTGTTTACTTTCCTAACAGGCATGCCCAAAGATAAATGCTTTTTTTAATTTACCAAACGTTTGTTTGATAAAATTTGTGACAACTAACTTATATTGGAAGAAATTATATGTCAGCAACAGGAACGTTCATTTCAAACAAGTCATGCGTAAATTTTATCACATTGCAATTCCTTAATTTTGAGTGTTTACAATTTTTAAATATCTTCAGCAGCATCCGCAATGAACCGATTTTTTGAAATAATATATTCAAGCAGAAGAACTATTTTATTATGCAGCGTTATTCTGCTGATAGTTACAGAAGCAATATTTTTCATTTACGATATATCAGGATCTGAATATAATATAATTTTGGGCGCAGGATTATTCTTTTGTTTTATGATACTACTTGTTTTACTAAATGTTTTTTTAAGGAAGAAGGAATCGGTTGAAGAGAATGAAATAATTCCGGAAAAGAAAGAATCAAAAAATGATGATCTGCATGAAAGATATAAACCTGAGGTAATAAAAGAGAATGTGGTCACCGGGATTGAAAAAGAAATTATTATTGAGGTAGAGCAACCAGTTCAAATACATACAGACGAAATAAAAATTTCAGAACCAATAAATACCTCGGTTGAAATAATTGAGAATATATTGCCACCTGAAGAAATAAACACAATAATAGTGGATCTTTCAGCACAGGAAAAAAGACCTGAGGAAATAATCCCCGAATTAGAAATACAAACTGAAATGGTTATCCGTGAACAAAAACTAAATGAACAGGAATTACAGGAAAATACAATTCCTGAAGAACCAATCTTAACGAATACACATGAAAATATCATGGAAGACGCCGGACAACTTAATACAATTATTCATGAATTTACACATGAATTAAAATTAAAGAATGAATTGAGTGAAGCTGATGTGCTGAAATACTTAGTTGAAAAAATTGAAAAGACATTTGATGAATTTTCAATTATTATTTATGGTAGTGGCACAAGGCAATTATATATGGGAGCAGAGGCTATAGGCATACACATTGACAGGATAGCTAATTTTTATAACGACCAGGACCAATTTAAGGGAGAGCTTACAAGATATGATATGCAATTATTAAGTTTAATTGATTTTGCAGATACAACAATTCGCAAAGTAGAAAAATTTGAACCTTCAAATATTTATCTTAAAGAACAACTAATACAATTAATAAAATTAATTTATTCGACTAAATTATTCGTTATGCTTGAAAAGTATGATGAATTATTTTCGAAAGTTGAGCATGCACCGGCAGCTAAAACAATAGAACAAATATCAGATAAAATGAAAGAAGTAAAAATGAGCATGCTGATGCTGGAGAAATAAATTATTGAATAAAATAACCTATTAAAACACCGCCTGAAATATTTCAGGCGGTGTTTTTTTGAATCACTTATATTTTTTCAAAATGCATTTCTTCAGAGGGTGAATCATCTTTCAATTTCATTGCTGTATCACTTAATTCAGTGATAAGCCAGCTTACGTCTAATTCATCCATTTGTTTGTTGCCTGCAATAGTGCATTCTATTTCTTTATCATACAGTGGGTCGTCATCACTACTTTTAATGATCCATGTTCCCGCAAATTCCAATACCCCGTTTGAAGCAGTGATAGTTCTGTCTTCGTTAAAATTAAAACTGTATCCGTTAAAATCACCCGTACTTTCTCCATCGCTGTTATCAAAATGGTAAGTTACTTTCCAGCTACACCATCTAATGTAGATGTAACTTCTGATGTAGTAAGGTCACTCAAAACAGCATCGTCGTTGCTGCACGATGCAAGCATCACAATTACAAGTGCTGTTGCAATAATAAATTCGATCTTTTTCATATTATTTAATTTTTATAATCGCAATAACTGTGTGGTGAAGGATTTCGTTTCATCAAATGAGTGACAGATTTTTACACTTTCCACTAAAAACGTCAGATAAATTGGATAACTTTCTGTTTCATTTTTATATATGCAAGGTAAGTTTCTATCAATAATATTTATTCTGATGATTTGTTGCACAAATTTATTCTCTCAAACCCCAACATGGAGTGAATCTATCGCAAGCATCATTTATAATAATTGTTCTTCCTGTCATCATGATGGAGGTATTGCTCCTTTTGCATTGATGAGTTATGTGGATGCAGTTGATAATCATCATGAAATTCTGGATGCAGTTATTGAAAAAGAAATGCCTCCGTGGCCTGCTGATCCCGAGTATCGTCATTTTAAAGATGAAGCAGTATTAAGTGAAGATGAAATAAATTTAATTACGGAATGGATAAATAATGAAGCACCGGAAGGTGATCCTGATCTTGCTCCGGCTCCTCCTGAATTTATTGATAGCGGATCCTTGTTAGATACAATTGATTTTACAGTTCAAATTGAACCATATACATTACAATATGATGAAGATGAATATCGCTACTTTGTAATTCATACTGATTTTACAGAAACTGTTTATGTAAATAAAATTGAAGTATTTGCGGGTTTACCGAGTATAGTGCATCATGCAGATATTTATTATGATGAAAGCGACGAATCAGCAACATTAGATCTGCTTGATCCCCTTTCGGGATTTAATGGAAATACTGGCTATCCCTCTGTTGATTATTATATGAATGCATGGCAACCCGGTGGAAATATTGCTTCCTATCCTGATAACTGGGGAATTGAAGTTCCGCCGGGTGTTGATTTTGTTGTGGAAATTCATTATGGTCCGGGCGGAATAGGTTTAATTGATTCGACAAAGATGCACTTGCAATTTATAAAAGATCCGGGAGATGATGTAAGACCTGTATATGTTGGATGGTTATTGAATGGACCAGCAACAGGATCACTGATTATTCCTGCAAATGAAATTGTAACATTCGAACAGGAATATACACTTCCCGTAAAAAAATCTTTTATTTCCATTTGTCCGCATATGCATTTATTAGGTAAGTCATACAAGGTTTGGTATGAACATGATGGTGATTCTGTGAATTTAATTAATATTCCACAATGGGATTTTCACTGGCAGAAATATTATACCTTCCAAACTGTTCAGGTAATTCCGGGAGGAGCAAAAATTAAGGCTGTTGCAACATATGATAATACATCAGGTAATCCTGAAAATCCTAATGATCCTCCTATAACAATATATAACGGACCAACAACTAAAGATGAAATGCTGATGACCTATTTTATTTATACGAATTATAAATCAGGAGATGAAGATATAATTCTCGACAGTACATATGTGAATTCAGTTTTTAATTATGAAGATGCTGAAGCCGGGACATTTAATGTTTATCCAAATCCGGCAACAGATAATTTTATTATTCACGGGAATCTATTCAATGAAACAACGGTGAGTATAAGATTAATAAATTCATCAGGACAGGTATTGCAAAAGAAAAATATTTTGGAAAATGTTTCTGCAATAAACGAAAATATGAATATAAAAAATTATCCCGCAGGTGTTTATTTTATTGATATAATTTCACAACAAGGGCGGTCACGAATTATGTTTGAAAAGATATAATTAAAAATTAATTTAGATATCCCAGCCAATATCCCTTCTGAAATATCTGCTTTCAAAATAAATTCTTCCGGCATTTACATAACAGTTGCGCAATGCTTCGCTCAGATCTTTTCCATAACTTGTAACAGCTAATACCCTTCCGCCGCTTGTAATTAAATTATTTGTTTCATCAGTTTTGGTTCCTGCATGAAACAATAAACAATCTTCAGTATTTTCAATTCCTGTTATTATTTTCCCTTTTTCAAACTCTTCCGGGTAGCCATGGCTTGCAAGAATGACTGTAGCGCATGCCCTTTCATCAGTCTCTAATTTTTTACTTCCTAAGTTATTTTCAGTAACTGCTTTAAAAAGATCTATTATATCATTTTTTATTCTCGGTAAAATAACCTGTGTTTCGGGATCACCCAGTCTTGCATTGTATT
>JACMJP010000331.1 GCA_014380545.1 Chitinophagales bacterium
CTTAGGTAAAAAACATTTTTAATGCTGAATATATTGTTCCGAAAAAAAGCAGAGTTCACCGAAGGACTCGGATCCCTCTGCTATCCCCATGAAAACACAATATTTTTATATGAGAACCAAGCAGATTGCCAGGTGAAATATTTTATAAGAACTAAAACTTTTACAAATGTAATATAAGATAAATGAAAAAATCAAGTTTGCAGGCAAAAATTTTTGATTTTTTCAACTTTTACCGTTTAAGTATTTTACTATAAATTTGATGCTTACAAGATACTTAAATATGCAAAAAAAACTTGTCGTTACATTTTTAACCGGAGCAAGTATATTGATGCTTGCTTTTTCAAATTATAATTCGCTGGCAGGCGAAGAGTGGACAGCTGATACTTATGTATATGAGGCTTTAGCTGAATTAGGCGATACTAAACCTGTTTTTTATTTGGAAAAAATAGATCCGGCAATGGTCCAAAAAGGATATGATCTTGTGCATCACGGAAGAACAGAAGATCAGAAAGGAAAATCTAAATACATTAGTTTATATTATGTATGTACAAACTGCCATAATACAGTAATTGAAGATCCTGTTTTAACTGATTATGATCCCCAGGCAAGGCTTGAATTTGCAATTCAAAATAATCTTCATTTTTTCCAGGGTACAACATTCTATGGTTCTGTGAATCGTGAGAGCTGGTATAATGATGATTATTATAAAAAATACGGCGATATGGTTCGTCCTGCTCAAAAGGATATCCGTGAAGCTATTCAATTATGTGCTAAAGAATGTAGTAAGGGAAGATATCTGGAAGAATGGGAAGAAACTGCTATCCTTTCCTATTATTATTCTATTAGTTACAAAATGAGAGACCTTGGGTTTTCAATTACTGATATAAATGAAATAAATAGCCGGAAGTCAAGTACCTCAAGCCATGCAGGCATCATTTCTTTGATAAAAAGTAAATATGCATTAAAATCACCCGCTCACTGGCTGGAACCTCCTTATGAACTTGCAGCAAATATGCCACCCGGAAATCCGGAAAACGGAAAATTCATTTATGAATTAAGTTGCCAGGCCTGCCATAAAGCTTATGGTGTAAGTGACGTTGTATTTGAAGATTCTCAATTGCAGTTTAATAAGTTCAAGAAAAATTTTGACAAGGACTATTGGTGGTTGTATAGTATCGTGCGGCATGGAACATATGGTTACCCTGGGCATGAACCTTATATGCCGCTTTATACTGCCGAAAGAATGAATGATCAGCAGGTTGAAGATTTGAAAGCATATTTTATACAGCAGGCAAATTAATAAGCTCCTAAAAATCATCATTATATTTATTTGCTGCTTTGTTTTTTCGTTTATGTGCAGGCATATTCACATTAAACCCTACACCAAAGCTGAATTTATTTTTACTGCTTTCATCCGGAAATAAAAAATAGGTATATAATAATGTTGCTTCTATTCCTATGCGCCTGGTAAAAAAATAACTTGCTCCCGGACCCAATGATATGCTTGTATTATTATCAATTGTTTTTATTCCCTCCGCAACATTTGTTTCAAGGTCGAAATTATAAGTGAAGTTTGCAGTCAGGAATTTTTGTTTGGAAAAAATAAAATAATATTTAGTTGATGGGCTTAACCGGATGGAAGACTCATATATTCCTCCGCCAAATAATGCAGAGTAATTTATTCCTAAACCAATTAATGCTTCATCAGAAATAAAATATCCTACATTCGGAGTAAGGCTTAACCTGTAGGTGCTGGATTCATCATCATTATCAACAGGGGCGAAACTAAATCCCCCGCCTGTTCTGAAAGTACCCTTGCCCTGAGGGTATCGCTGAGCATGAACAGTACATACGATTAAAATAAATAATAAAATAAGTGCTTGCCGCTTCATGGTATTTAATTTTAGGGTGAAAAGAATAATCAAATTTACTACACTTTTTAATTTAAGCAAGAAGACTAATATACACAGATATCAAACTCGAAGTGCCCGGTTTTATATTATTGATATAATGTACTTACTTAATAGTTCAATTGCAACATGATTATCTCCCCCAATGGGTATTATCACATCAGCAAATTGTTTTGAAGGTTCAATAAATTCTTCATGCATTGGGCGAACTGTTTGCAAATATCTTTTCATTACTTCTTCCACATCTCTTCCCCTCTCCTGCATATCTCTTTTAACAACCCGCATTAACCGGTGATCTGCATGCGCATCAATAAATATTTTTAAGGGAAATAAGTTTCTTAGTTTTTCATTTGTGAGAATGAGTATCCCTTCAACAATAATTACTTTATTAGGTTTTATTGTAATTGTTTCCTGCTCTCTTGTGCAGGTAATCATGCTGTAAGTTGGTTGCTCAATATTTTTATTGTCATTTAATAGTTGAAGATGATGAATTAACAATTCCCAGTCTATTGATTCGGGGTGGTCATAATTTTTTTTCTTACGATCTTCTAAAGAAATATGTTTATTATCATGATAATATGCATCCTGAGAAATTACAGTCACGGATTGTTCCGGCAATTTTTCAATCAGCCTTTTTACAAAAGTTGTTTTTCCTGAACCTGTTCCGCCTGCTATACCAATTATGATCATCAAGAATATATTAAAATGATTTTAATTATTTTCTTTTTTTAATTCCTACAAACCAGAGTTGTGCGGACAAAATTAAGCTGAAAAATAATTTAGCCAAAAAGCTGTCGAATAACAATGTAACCCGGAGAATATGAACGAAAACCTGTTTCTTTGCATTTGAGTAATATTAAAAATACTTTCACAAATTGTTCTCATTTAGAAAAATAAACCACAACCTCCTGCAGGAATTTACATCACCAGAGGAGGAGCGAAAACATA
>JACMJP010000332.1 GCA_014380545.1 Chitinophagales bacterium
ATACTTCGGCCACAATCACTCACAGACCAGATATTTATTAAGGCACAACGCATCCGCACATTGGAGCAATCCGGAATAAAAAAGGTAAATGAAAGTATCGATGATGAATATCGTGGGATCATTAATTATGCATTAATAGCGCTCATTCAATTGGAACTGGGAGATGATGAAAATTATTCTGTGGATGAAGAAAAGGCTTTATCCTTATATAATAAACACATCAAAAAAATTAAAGCTCTGATGGAAGCGAAGAATCATGACTATGGTGAAGCATGGCGGGATATGCGCATCAGGTCTTTTACCGATCTCATTCTAATGAAATTGCTCCGTGTAAAACAAATTGAGGAAAATAACGGTAAAACAATTATCAGTGAAGGCATAGATTCACATTATATGGATATAGTGAATTATGCTGTATTTGCATTAATAAAACTAAAAGAACAACAATGAAACAAGGGTTACTCTGGTTAATAAGGATTTTAGTTGGCGCATTATTTATTTTTTCCGGATTAATTAAAGCAAACGATCCGGTTGGCTTTGCGATCAAATTAGATGAATATTTTGAATTATTTGCTGAAGCGGGAAGTGCTTTTGCATTTTTCAAAAGCGAATGGCTGTTAAATTCAACCGTTGTTCTTGCATCTTTTATTTGTGTGCTTGAAGTTGCATTGGGCGTTTGTTTAATTATTGGGTTATGGGGGCGATTAGTTGCATGGCTATTATTACTTATGATGTTATTTTTTACATGGCTCACAGGATATTCAGCAATAACAGGAAAAGTTACTGACTGCGGATGTTTTGGTGATGCAATTCCATTAACGCCCTGGGAATCGTTTTATAAAGATATTATTCTTACAATATTAATTCTTTTCATTTTCGCTTTGCGCAAGCATATTAAACCAATGTTTAATAATGTATTTGGTTTCGCATTATTCTTTGCTGCTTCTGCATTTACAATTTGGGTAACTGTACATGTACAGAATCATGATGTATTTAAAGATTTTCGTCCGTATGCAGTTGGTGAAAATATAAGAACAAATATGGAGATACCTGCAGATGCGCCAAAGGGTATTTTTGAAATGAAGTATGTTTATAAAAATACTTCCACCGGTGCAACAGAGGAAATAAAAATGCGCACAGATGAAGACACCAGATCAGCAATGGATAGAATTACTTCATTAACTGCCGATAAAAACTGGCAGTTTGTTGAACGTATTGATAAAACAATAAAAAAACCATTCACACCAAAAATTTCTGATTTCGCAGTAATTAATGAAGAAGAAGAAGATATAACAGAAAAGGTTTTAAACTTTGATGAATTTGTATTTATGGTTGTATCGCCCGATCTTAAAAAAACTAACATTGGTGCATGGGAAAAAATAAATGCAGTGCAAAAGTCTGCAGAAGAAGAAGGCATATTCACTTTTGCGCTGGCAAGTAATGCAAGGGATGAAATTGAAAATTTCCGTCATGAAAAGAATGCTGCATTTCCATTTTATAAAGGAGATTATAAAGTGTGTTTGACAATTATCCGGACAAATCCAGGTATTCTTTTATTAAAGAACGGGACTATTGTTGATAAATGGGCATGGAGAGACCTGCCTGATTATTCAGAAATAAAACAACAACATTTTGCAAATCGTGTTGCAACAGAAAATATTTTCTTACAAAACACTCCAAAAGAATTATTCGCTGAAGGTGAAGATGTGCTTTCAAAAATAAATACAAGCAAAGAACCCTACAACGGATTTACTCTGATGGATAAAGACGCAAATGATTTTACGCAGCAAATATTAAATAATGATTCTATTCCCGTATATATGGTACTTGTTACGGATATGACGAAAGTAACACAAGAGAGCTATGGTGCCTTACTACCAATTATGCAAAAACTGGATTCAGCAAAAGCAAAGTGGTTCGTTGTGAGTGTGAGTGATCTTGCGTTAGTTAAGCA
>JACMJP010000333.1 GCA_014380545.1 Chitinophagales bacterium
GGAATAAGCGGGCATCATTTAATTTCTTTGCCCAATATGCATAACCTGTTCCTCCCCATTTGTTTTTGCCAAGTAATGCAACGCCGGGTTCCAGTGCGTCCACTTTTGGTTTACCTAATAATTGCCGCACAACAAGTTGCGCTTCTGTAGCGGGATACATGTTTTTAAATTCCTTGTTTATTGCTGCATGTACTTCCTGTGTTTCAAAATTTACATGTACCTGGTCAGTATTATTCAGCATTAAACCTTTTATTTCTGTTGATGGATAAATATGATATTTTATTTTTTCTTTTATTACACCGCCACATTCAAATTCTGTTTGACCGAGATTGGTTACAACCATATTTATAACAGAATCCATTTCAGCTTTTGATAACCCTGTATTATGATCTATGAATTGAATTTTATCATCATCACGAATAATCTTTCCTGTATAATCAAACTCCCAGTGTTCCTTTTTATCAAGTTGCCATTGTGTTAATGAGTCAGATGAAAAATTGCCAAGCACAATTCTTTTACTGTTCCGGTAAATTTGATAACCCCAATTTTCCCAGAAAAAATATCCTCTTGCATTTTTTGTAATTTCATTTACGTAAGCCTCAATTGCCGTTGTAGAATTACCCGTAATAATGGTTATAGGAAGCTGTTTATTAAAAGGGCTGGGATAAAAAGACATTTTTATGATATCGGTAGAGTCTTCGAAGCGTTTATTATCAAACTCAAAATGACTCCCATCAAATTTAAACGGCAATAAATTTTGATCAATCTTTGTAAAAGCATTTATATCCGCAAATGCACCGATCATGTACAAGGGTGTATTTTCAAGATCAGAGGCAATTACTTCTGATGATCTTTTCAATTCAAATTTAAATTCGTCCCTGTTTTCTTTTATACGTTCAAGAAATTGCTGCATAGCATTGTAAATAACAACATCACTGTCACTGCAAACAATAAGTACTCTTTTTTGCTGCATATAATTTTCAAACAACATTTGCTGGGACGGAAAATCTTTAAAAATATTTTCCTGCATTTTTTCAGCATCATGCTTATCGGCATTTTGTGCACCACAGGCTATAAATAAAAGAATTCCAAAACAATACAATAATCTTTTTTTCACGAGAGCAGTTTGATTTATAAATTATAAAAATAAATATTACGAAATTTATGCACAACTATTGACTTTTTCAATTTTTCACCATAGCTTAGTCGCATATTCTTTGAAACAAACTTTATAAATCCATACGGGTGATTACGTTTGGTGATCTAACAATGATTATTTATAATCGAGTCACTGCACAGATCGCAATGGCGGGCCGCATAACATATACTTAGGTGTATGAATAATTGCGGATTACAAAGCACTTTGTGCACCTCTAACTTGTTGATAGAGGTCTTTCCAAACCTAATATCTGTATGGGTTTTTTATGCCCACTCTTTTATCTCTCCCCAAGGGAGAGACATTTCCTCAACGATACTTCTAAGTTAAATAAACTAATATTTTTTTTATTTATTCAACCACTCCTTAAAATCGCCTGAGCGTTCTACACTTACTATTGTTTCTTTATCAGTATGCGGAATTAATTCAAGTTTAACTCTGGACTTTGAGTAAGCAAGCATATTTTTTATAGAAGAATACGCAACAATAAATTGCCTGTTAATGCGGAAGAATTTTGCAGGGTCAAGTTGTGGTTCCAGTTTATCCAAAGATTGATCTACGATGAATTGTTTTCCATCCTTATCTGCAAGAAAAACAACTTTCTGTTCAGCAAAAAAGTAAGCGATGTCATTAACAGGTATTGATCTTAATTTTTGACCTGTGCTCACAAGAAACCTTTCCTGGTAATTTGATCTCTGCTGATTGAAATGCTGTAATAAACTTTGAATATCAACGGGTGTGTTATTCCTGACAGTTTTAAATTTATCTAATGCTGCAAATAATTCTTTTTTATCAATTGGTTTTAACAAATAATCAATGCTGTTGAGCTTAAATGCTTTAATTGCATATTGATCATAAGCTGTTGTGAAGATGAGGGGTATTTTTATTTCCACCTGCTCAAAAATTTTAAAACTCACATCATCGGCAAGATGAATGTCTACAAATAAAAGATCGGCTGTATTACCACTCAGCCATGTAATTGCATTTCGTACAGAGTCTATTTTTTTTAATACCTGTATAGTAGCATCGTATTCATGGATCTGCTTTTCCAGATAATCAGCAGCAATTTTTTCATCTTCTAAAATTACAACTTTAAGCATTAATTACTTATTTCTTTTTCAATTACAGGAATTTTAGCAATATAACTTTCTTTAGTTAAAATAAACTCCGGTGCAATATTATGAATAAGCCGGTATCTTTCTTTCAGGTTTTCCAGGCCAATTCCTGTTGATATAATTTTTTCTGTTCGCAGTTGTAAATTATTTTTTACAATCAAATATCCATTTTCGTTACTAATGCCTATGCGTAATGGTTTTTCTGAAGAGACAATATTATGTTTAATTGCATTCTCCACTAATAATTGTAAAGAAAGCGGGGGAATATATTGTTTAGCTGCATGTGCATCAATTTGTGTATCAAATTGCAGGCTTTCACCGAAACGTATTTTATTCAGATAAATAAATGACTGTATAAAACTTAATTCCTCTTTTATTTCCACCACAAGATCATCTTTATGTTCCAGTACATAACGATATACTTTTGATAATTCCTGCAAAAAATCTTTTGCTTTTTGTGGATCGGTATCTATCAGCGATTGCAGTGCATTAAAACTATTAAATAAAAAATGCGGACTTACCTGGGTTTTTAAACTTTCGAGTTGGGCATTTATATTCTCTTTTTCCAACCTTTCTTTTTCTGCCATCGTGATTTTAA
>JACMJP010000334.1 GCA_014380545.1 Chitinophagales bacterium
CCGTAATCATTACTGTGTAATAAAACAAGATCTGAATTTGTCATACCAAATAAAACGTATACATCAGAACCATGTGTTCTGATTTGATAGCTTTCCGCAGCTCCTGCAACAGAAGGAATTCCATCAGCTGTTGTTAAAAATGGTAGCTCTGAATTGAGCACACTCCATGTTTCACCACCGTCATCTGATCTTGAAAAATTAAATTGAGTGGGGGGATTTAAATTGGCCGCTACAATATAAATATCGTCTGTTCCTTCAGGGCAATGCGTAAATGCCCACAGACCTGTAACTTCTGCAGAACCGCCGGTTTCAGTCCAGGTTGTTCCGCCAGGTTCCTCATTGGCAAATAACCTGATGTTAAATTCACTTGCTGTAACAGCATAGTGCCCCATTGATACTTCATGATCATCCACCTTAAGTATTTCAACAAATCCTGTTCTTACATCCTCAATTCTTTCAGTTGGGTAAGCTCCCCATGAAGTGCCATCGAACCTGTTATAAAAAGTACCTCTGTCAGAAAAAGTTGGAGAAACTGTGGTGGGATCAGTTGACCCAGTCCAAACTGTTGAAATTGTACCATCATCATAAACGATGATCCTGTTTTTTGAGCCATTATTAGTTTGGACATCATAAGTTGTATTTCCAATTATAGTACCCTGGGAAAAGGCTGTTATGTATGTTATAAAACTTACAGCAAGGAGTAAAATTTTCTTCATAATCAGTATATTTTTTACGGTTAAAAATAATATGCGTTAAAATTCATGTTAAATTTAATAACATTTCAGATAAGAGAAAAGAAAAATCTCGGTCATAATAATGTAATGAAGAAAGTTTATTTTTTAATTCTTTAAAATAATCTTATCATTTCTTACAATAAAGAAAAAGCATCCAACAATAAAATGCAGGATGCTTTTCTTTATTTATTAATTTATTCAATAACTATTCTGGAATGAATTTGCTGATCATTACCTGTAACTTTTAAAAGATAAGTACCTGATGGCAAAGAATGAACATCAATGCTACTTATTGTTTCTTCTACATTTGTAACAGTAACATTCATTTTCTCACCCAACATATTATACAGTTCAATAATGCTTCCCTTTTGGTTGTCACCTAATTCAACATTAACAATATCCTGTGCTGGATTTGGATAAACATTTATCTGTTGACCAAATTCACCTTCTTTTAACGGAGCTGTAGTAAAATAATAAACAGGGCCGTATGGTGAAATTATTCCTTCTTCATAACAAACGGTTTTAACACGGAAACCATAAGTTGTTTCCGGTATCAATGCAGCGGGAATTGTTAAGCTATTTGTATAAGAGCCTGTTTTTTTAGTATAAATAGCATCAAGCCTGAAAATATTTACTACATATTTACTTGCTAATTCAACAGCATCCCAATGCAGTGTTGCACCTGTTGCTGAAATACCATCAGCATATAAACCACCCGGACCCACTGTAGCATCACATGCAGGAACTTCATCCGCAAAGTCATCCTCAGTAAATGCCTCATGAAGGATATTGTTTGTATGGATAGCATCGCCTTCATTAAAATGTCCCGGCTGATCATCCTGTTGCCATGTTGCATGTACTTTTCCATCTATAACTCTGTCTGATGCACAAACGAAAAAGTTTTCCTCTCCTGATTCTGCTGTATTGGTTAAATTTTCAGGAGTTGTCCATGTAGAACCTCCGTCATCAGAATACATTCCGAAAAGATCTCTGAAAGATTCTGCTGAAAAATTTAAAGGGTCGTCATAAATATCTGTATATTCAATTTTCATTGTATACAATAAATAAAGTCTTCCGTCGGATGCATCCCATGATGCAGCAGGACAGGAAGAAACTGCTGCATTTCTATAGTTAAAAGTAACATACCCAATTCCACCATAAGGATTGCCATCACCGCTCCAGTCAATTTCGGTATCAATTAAATCAGCTCCTGCCATACCTGAACTCCAATGCCAGATACCTGAAGCCCGAAAATTTAAAGTATAGAAACCAAAACCATCACTATATAATCTTATGTATCCTGAAAATACATGCACTGTTCCGTCATCTGTTATTAGCATTTCATGATAACCGTCTGCGGTGCCAATTGTATCAGTTACAAGGTCTGCATCAATATCTGTTTGTACTGCTCCGGTAAAATTATCATAAGGAAAATCAAGAACAGTTATGCTCTCCCAGCTTCCGTCATTTCCATAATCATCAGAATGCAATAAAACCAAATCTGAATTAACCATACCAAATAAAACATATACATCAGCACCGTTCACCCTTATTTGGTAACTATCTGCCGCCCCGCCAATTGATGGAATGCCTTCTGTTGAAGTTAAATATGGAAGTGTATAATTTAAAACTGCCCAGGTTTCACCTCCATCATCAGACCTTGAAAAATAAAGTGCTGTTGGTGGGTTTGCATTTGCAGTAATAATATACACATCATCGGTTCCTAAAGGACAATCAGAAAATGCCCAAAGTCCGCTAACATCATCCGAGCCTGCTGTTTCTGTCCATGTAGTTCCGCCAATTGCATCATTTGCAAATATCTGAATGGTATAAACAGATCCGGTAAAGTAATGTGAGATGGCAATTTCATGATCGTCTACCCGGGTTATTTCACCAAAACCTGTACGAACACTTTCAACTCTTGTTGTTGGGTAAGCACCCCAGTCTGTTCCATCATAATAGTTATAAAACGTTCCCCTGTCTGCAAATGCTGAAGTGGCATCAGTTGAACCTGTCCATGCGGCAGAAATGGTTCCATCATCATGAGCTATCACATGATTCTTTGATCCGTTGTTTGTCTGCACATCATACGTTGTTGTTCCTATAATTGTGCTTTGCGTGTAAGCCGCACACATTATGAAGGAACATAAATAAAGGAGGACAATTTTTTTCATAAGCGGTTTTTTTAGTTTTAAATAAATTAGATTTTAATTGACTCTAAATGTAGTAACATTTTAAATGAAAAAACAAATTAAAATGCCTTTACTTTTTAAAAATTACCTTTGCATTCATTAATTAAATAGGAATTTCACTCCGCCTGAAACGGAGCACTAAATTTCTCAATATGGCATATTTACATAATCGTATCTCCCAAAAGGAGTTGAAGGAACAACTCTATAAAGAAACGTTTAAAAGAATTACGGTTTCTTTTTATAAATACTTTCCTGTTTATGATCCTCAAAAATGCAGGGATGATCTGTATCTAAAATTAAATGCGTTAAAAGTATTTGGCAGAATTTATATTGCACATGAAGGAATTAATGCCCAGGTAAGTGTGCCGGAGTATTCGTTTGAAGAATTTAAGGAAATAATTGAGTTAGCTTTAAGTAACCGGCAATTAATAAATGATAATCAAATAACTTCCAATGATCATTTAAAAACAAATGAAAATTTATCACTCATTTCTCATCCCTCACTGCGGTTTAACATTGCAGTAAATGATAATGGAAAATCTTTCTGGGTATTAAAAATAAAAGTGCGGGATAAAATTGTAACAGATGGAATTACGGACCCTGGTTTCAGTATGGAGAAAACAGGAAACTATGTGGACGCAGAACAATTTAATGCTTTAACAAATGATACGACCACAATTGTCGTTGATATGCGCAATCATTATGAATATGAAGTCGGACATTTTAGTAATGCACTTGAAATACCAAGTGATACTTTCCGTGAGCAATTACCGATGGCTGTGGAAATGCTTGAAGATAAAAAAGATACAACTATTATTATGTATTGCACAGGTGGCATCCGCTGTGAAAAAGCAAGTGCATATTTGCTGCATCATGGTTTTAAAAATGTCTTTCATCTTGAAGGTGGCATCATTAATTATGCAAATACTGTAAAAGAAAAACATATTGAAAATAAATTTCTCGGAAAAAATTTTGTGTTTGATGATAGACTTGGGGAAAAGATAGGCGATGAGATTATTTCCAAATGCCACCAATGCGGTAAACCCACTGATACACATGTAAACTGCATCAACCCCGGCTGCCATTTATTATTTATCCAGTGTGATGAATGCAAAGTAAAATATGAACAGTGTTGTTCTTCAGAATGTCAGGTAATCATTCATTTGCCGGAAGAAGAACAAATGAAAATTCGCAAAGGAGTTGATAAGGGAAGAAATGTTTTTAATAAATCGAAAAAAAGATTGCATCCGAAATTGAATGAATAAATCTATTCCTCCTCCCAGGAGTCGCCTTTAAAATTTTTTCCTTTTACCCGCATCGCATTATTTACGGTTATTTTATAATTTTCAATCCGGTAATTACCCAGCAATGCGGCAAGCTGTTGAAGCAAATAGTTGTCAGCCATCGAAGAGATATCAAATTTAAATGATGGGTCGTATTTAAACAAAGTATCGTTTTTCAATTGCATTTTCATAAATAGGGAACTTATAGTTTCAGAATCTGATGGCGGGTTAATGATCGTGCTATCTTCTTTTATAGCAAGTAAGACAGCCTCAAAAATTTCTTTCTCAGTATCATTAAGTATAATAAAGCTATCACAGTTGTTAAACCTGTTTATTGCTGATGGATCATAAGCATAAGAAAATGTTTGCTGAAATTGTTTTACAATATTGTCTGCATAATTCTGAAAGCTGCGGCCGGCGGAATCCAAATAAATCATGCTATATTGCTTTCCCATCTGCTCACTGCTTATAAACACTTCATGTGCGGGAAACTTATAATTACATGCTGAACAGAAAAATATGAATATTGACAGACAGATAGTTTGTAAATGTTTTC
>JACMJP010000335.1 GCA_014380545.1 Chitinophagales bacterium
CGGACATGCTTTGTGTACTAATTCTCTGAAGTGATTTAAAATAGATTTAGCAAATGGCTGTGCTTTGGAAATGTATGCGTCTATTTGTTTTGATCTGGTTGCCATAATAATGAAAATTTTAGAATTTAAAATTAAATCTAATACATCTAAAAATAAAAACTCCTGACATTGAGATAGTATGTATAAACTTGGGGATAAAATTTAGATGTCAATTTTAAGAACTTTCTTAGAAACCCCTGATTATTGCTTCAAAATCATTATCCGTAACTTTGTATCTCAAATAAATATCAATGGATACATTAATCAGGGAGAATTTAATAACGGCTGAATTAAAGGCATTAGGCATACAGGAAATAAATTCGGGTGTCAGCAGCGGGTTAAACTGGCTAAAGGGTGAAGGAAATGTAATTGAATCTTATTCGCCTGTGGATGGAGAATTAATTGCGAGGTGTACAGGCGCAAGCCGAGATGAATATGAAATTATTTTAAATACCTCGCTGGAAGCATTTAAAGAATGGCGTTTATGGCCTGCTCCGAAGAGAGGTGAAGTGGTGCGGCAGATAGGTGAAAAATTGCGACTGCATAAAAATGATCTTGGAAAATTAGTTTCGTATGAAATGGGAAAGAGTTTGCAGGAAGGTTTGGGCGAGGTGCAGGAGATGATTGACATTTGTGATTTTGCTGTTGGATTATCACGGCAACTTTATGGATTAACGATGCACAGTGAAAGACCATTGCATCGCATGTATGAGCAGTGGCATCCGCTTGGTGTTGTTGGAATTATCACTGCATTTAATTTTCCGGTTGCAGTCTGGAGCTGGAATGCAGCACTTGCATTTGTGTGTGGTGATGTGTGTATCTGGAAGCCTTCAAGCAAAGTTCCGCTGAGTGCAATTGCAACACAAAAATTAATTGCAGATGTATTAAAAGAAAATAATGTTCCTGAAGGTGTAAGTTGCTTAATGGTGTCGCATTCTGCAATTGGCGAAGAATTAGCAAAAGATAAAAGAGTGCCTTTAATTTCTGTAACCGGATCTACAAGGGTTGGAAAAAAAATTGGTGCAATTGTAGGCGAAAGATTAGGAAGAGTAATTCAGGAATTAGGCGGTAATAACGGAATTATTATTTCAGAAAATGCAAATATGGATATTGCGATGCGGGCAAGTGTGTTTGGTGCAGTGGGAACTTGTGGTCAGCGATGCACAACAACAAGAAGATTAATTATTCATGAAAGTATTTATGATGATTTTATTAAGAAATTAATTAAAGCATATTCTCAATTAAGAATCGGAAACCCCCTGGATGAAAATAATCATGTAGGTCCTTTAATTGATAAAGGTGCAGTAAATGATTATTTGAATGCAATTAATAAAGCAGTAGAAGAGGGCGGAAAAATATTAGTGGAAGGGGGTGTGGTGCAAGGTGAGGGTTATGAAAGCGAATGTTATGTGAAGCCATGTATTATTGAAGCAAAAAATGAATTTGCAATTGTTCAACACGAAACATTTGCTCCCATTTTATATGTAATGAAATATTCTGATCTTGATGAAGCAATTGAAATGCATAATAATGTTCCGCAGGGATTGAGTTCAGCTATTATGTCAACGAATTTATTAGAAGTAGAAAAATTCTTAAGTGCTGCAGGAAGTGATTGCGGTATTGCGAATGCAAACATCGGAACAAGTGGGGCAGAAATAGGCGGTGCGTTCGGTGGTGAAAAAGAAACAGGCGGTGGAAGGGAAAGCGGAAGCGATGCATGGAAAGCATATATGCGCAGGCAAACAAATACAATTAATTATTCAACCAAGTTACCGCTGGCGCAAGGTATAAAGTTCGATATAGCTCCTTAACCTGACAGGGAGTAAAAATGTCGCAGTTTATATTTTTTGTTAAATATATTTAGGTCCCATTGAGGGATTTAAGGGCTTATGATAAAATTCAAAATAGAATCAGACCTTCACAAAGAATATGAATGGGTAATTTCTATTTTCGCAAAATATATCGGATTTGATTGTGCATTTGTAAATGAAGAAGAAGATATTTTAATTGCAGAGCACGGGTTGGGGGATATTCAAATTTCTCATTTCTTTAAAAACATTTTTATAAGCGGTGATTATCAGTTTAAAAGTTATTTTAAAAAAGAACCGCTGCATTATTCTGCTTCAGGCAAGCCGGATTACTTAAGCACTTGCTTTTATTTACTTTCTTATTTGCAGGAATACACTGATTATGTTCCGGATAAATATGATCGTTTTCCATATGAAATAAGTTTGCAAAAGTATTTTAATTGTATAGAGGAAAATCTTGTTGCAAAATATTTTGATGCCTTATATGAATCTACTCCCAAATTAAAATCGCTTGTTCAGAAGAAAATTCATAAAACAAAATTTTTTCTTACACATGATATAGATTCTGTTTATGGTGCCTTAGGCAATAATTATAAATATTTGTTAAAGAATGGAAAAATAGGAACATTGCTTCAATTAATTTTTAACCATTACATGAAAACTCCTGATTATTTATTGCTGGATAAGATCATGGATATTGAAGATGTATATGATGTAAAGTCTACTTTCTTCTGGATCGTGAATTATGGAATGGGAAACCCGAAGATTAAAAATGCAGATTATCATATTGATAATAAAAAAATAAAAGATGTCAGGGAAAATATTTTCAAAAGAGGAAATACAAATGCCTTACATAAAAGTGTGAGCACGGAAACACATGCAAAAGAATTTCAAAAACTCGGAGATCATCTGCTGGAAGTAAACAGGAATCATTATTTGCAAATTGAATTACCGGGTGGGTTTAATGGAATGGAAAATAGCGAAGTAAAAATTGATAGCACAATGGGTTTTCCGGAAACAATTGGTTTTAGAAATAATTACGGGTTGCCAATACATCCCTATAAATTGAAGGGGAAATGGGCTTATAATTTTATTGAAGTACCATTAACTATCATGGACACAACTTTAAAATATTATAATAATAACAATTCGACACAAGCGAGAAATATTGTTCTTAACTTTTTGGAGAAAAATAAAACCGATGCTGTTATGACCATTCTCTGGCACAACAATTATTTTTTTGATCATAGAGATAAGGGATGGATTGACCTGTACAAAGATGTGTTGCAGTTCATAAAAGAAAACAGCCTGTCAGCTGCATCACCAATCCAATTACTGGAAGAATTCAAATAGAATTTAGCAGCCCGGCATATTTGCCAGCAAGATTTTCCCTGCTGTATTTCTCAATATTTTGTGGGTTTACTTTTAATGTTTCTGCTTTAAATTCACTATACATTTTTAGAATAATTTCTTTGCAGACTTTTATATTTTCATAATCGCACACATACCCTGCCTGTGCATCAAGAATTATTTTTGCAGAATCTCCTTCCTTAGGACCAATAACTAATACAGGTCTGGCTGCGGCAAGATATTCAAATAATTTTCCCGGGATGATACCTATTAAATTAGGGGTATTATTAATTGGCAATAAATTAACGGCAGATTGTTTTTGTTTTATAGCAACTTCCTTATGTGGCAAGTAATCAATCAATTCAAGATTATTTTTCAATTCAAATTTTTCTAATGAATTATAAACTGTAGTGTCATTTTTTCCGATCAAACGAATAAGAAGGTCATTTTTGAATTGCGCATTTTCTTTACTCAGTTCATACAATGATCTCCATAAGGCATCTACATTTCTATCTGCATTCATCATCCCGGAATGACAAATAGAAAACTTAGTATCCAATTCAACATTTGTGTTTGCATAATCACTTGCATCAAATCCGTTTGTAATAACATCCACTTTTTTTCCTCGTACCTTTTCCATTTCTGAAGCCCAGCTTTCACTCACGGTTACAACTTTATCAGCAAATTGCATTACATCTTTTTCCAATCGTTTGTGTTTTGTATCAGCATATTTGCTTAGCATCAACTGGTCATAAAAGTCAATTTGTGTCCAGGGATCACGAAAGTCTGCAATCCATTTTATATTTAATTTTTTCTTTACTCCCTTTGCAATAAGATGCGTTGTATGTGGAGGCCCTGTTGAAACAATTGCATCAACCGGATTTTCTTTGAGATATTTAACTAAATATTTTACAGATGGTTTTATCCAGAATTTTCTTGCATCCGGAATAAAAATATTTCCTCTTATCCAAACTGCAATTTTTTTTGTGAAAGATATTTTCGAACTCCCTTCATCCATTAAACCAGAATGAATTTTTTCACTTTTTTTTCTGCCGGTAAATATCCTGTATAAATTATAAGGCTCAAAGATTTTGTGCTTAATAACAGTAATATCTTTCCGCACATCTTCAAATAATGTTTCATCAATCACGGGATAATCAGCATTCTGCGCAGTATATATTATAGGCTCCCAGCCAAACTGATGCAAATACTTCGTCATCTTAAGCCAGCGATATACTCCTGCACCTCCTCCCGGCGGCCAGTAATAAGTGATGATGAGTACTTTCTTCATGTTAATGTGAGGCAAATTTATCATTCACTTTCAATTATTTTTGCACAGCTCATGCAAAAGAAAATATTAACTATCGTTGGAACCAGACCAAACTATATGAAGGTTGCTGTGCTGAATAAAATATTTCTGCAACAAACTGATTTATTCGAACACAGAATTTTGCACACAGGTCAGCATTATGATGCAAATATGAAAGACACTTTTCTGAAGCAACTGCAGATGGATGATATTTTTTATGCACCCGGAATCAGTCATGCAAACCCTGCTGAACAAATTGCTAATATTATTTCTCAAATAAGTAAATTATGTTTAGAATGGCAACCTGATATAATGTTAGTAGTCGGTGATGTGAATTCAACATTAGCAGCAAGTGTTGCAGCAAATAAAACCAATACAAAACTTGCACATATTGAACGCGGGTTGCGCAGCAACGACCGTACAATGCCGGAAGAAATAAACAGGATTCTTACAGATGAATTGAGTGATTTATTATTTGTTACCGAACAAAGCGGAATAGATAATTTACTTGCCACAGGAAAAAATAAGGAGCAAATTCATTTTGTCGGCAACACCATGATTGATACATTAATGTATTTTGATAGCGCAATTGAGGAATCAGATATATTGGAAAAGCTCCACTTAAAAAAACAGGACTATATTTTAATGACCATTCATCGTCCGGGTAATGTAGATGATGAACAATCTTTGAATAAATTGTTTGCCCTGCTAAAAGATCTTTCATCAAAATATGCAAAACATGTAACGCATAAAATTGTATTTCCTATTCATCCCAGAACTGTTCATAATTTAAAGAAATTTGATCTGGATATTGAATTCGCTTCGCTGAAAAATATTTTGCTTATTGAACCGCTTGATTATTTTGCTTTTCAAAAGCTCATTAAATATTGCAAACTTGTAATTACCGATAGCGGCGGCATACAGGAAGAAACTACTTTCAGAAAAATCCCTTGCCTCACATTAAGAGAAAATACAGAACGCCCTTCAACAATTACTTTAGGAACAAATGAATTAATTCCATTTGATAATGAAATCATTAATCAAAAAATTTCGGATATTGAAAATGGAATTTATAAAAAGGGAGATATCCCTCCACTTTGGGATGGAAAAGCAAGTGAAAGGATTGTTGAAATATTAAAAACTAGTTTGTAGCTGTTTTCTTTTTCCTGTTTTGCCAAACTAACCACCCAATTCCTGCAACAGATAAAAGAAGAACAGCAAGTGAACTTATCCTTGAAATACTTTCTCCTTTATAATATGTTTCAGGACGGAATTTGAATTCAATTGTATGATCACCCGCAGGCACCTGCATCGCTCTTAAAATATAATTAGCTCTTACATGTGGCATTTCTTTTCCGTCAATAAAACTTTTCCAGCCGGGTTGATAATATATTTCGGAAAATACTGCAAGTGAAGGCAGAGTTGTTTTGCTATCATACACTACATGATTCGGCTCATAACTTTTTAATATAATAGTTGCTGCAGAATCTATATCAGGATTAAAACCCGGCAGATCTTTTTCAAATCGTTTATCAATAACTGCTGTTGCTTTACTATCAAGGTCATTTAATGCAGCCATTTCTTCATCAGCGTTATTCACCCATTTAATTTCATCAACAAACCAGGCATTGCCGTTTATATTGGGATTGGGTTGTGCAACTGGTTGGCGGTTTTTATCAGGAACAATTAAATATTTTGTGTTGAGCATATTTAAGACTTCCATATTTGGCCCTAAAGATTTTCCATTTGCATCTATTCTGCTGAATTGATTTTCTATCACATCCTGATAACGTCTTAACTTGGCGGCATTATATCCTCCAATTGATTTATGATGATATGAGGTTGATGCATCCTGA
>JACMJP010000336.1 GCA_014380545.1 Chitinophagales bacterium
ATATAGTTCCGAATTTATTATTACAATTCTGTTTAGCATTATTAGTCATAAAAAGAGTTAGTCAAATGTAACGATTCTGTCGGTTTTCGGGTGCGGTGGGCAAAGGCAAACGTGAAGCAATTTGTGTTGGCTTGTGTGTCGGGTTGCTTCTCTTTTGCCTTTTGCGAAGGATAGCCAAACGGCTTGTCCGAAAATTTCTCTGTCGTTCATTTTAGCACTATCGGTTAATATTTGCACTGTCGTCATAAGGTTACCGGTAACGGTTTGCAGATTTGCGATGGGCGGGATTTTTAACACAAATGTTCATTCGGAGCACAAAATTTTTGGCTACCACTAAACTGTCTTCGGAGCACGAAACCCCGCCTATTGCAAATGTGCTGTTATATGCTGTGCTTTTCTCAGTCCACATTTTCTTTAAACTTCGAGAGTATTGTATTTAAAACTTGTCTGTCGGAATCGTAATAGCTTTGGATAAAATAAACATATCTCCCGTGAGACCAAATTTCCGTCTTTGGTTTCATTTTAATTACTTCAAATTCCTTGCAACTATTAAGTCTGTCAAACCATTTTGTCGCATTATGATTGTCGGCAAAACTTATTTGAATAATGTTTGCAGATTTTCCATTTTGTCTTTTATTCTTGGCAACGTGAAATTTTCTCACATTTTCTACCTGTCTATAAGCTGCAAGACCAGTGTCGGATTTGTCGAACGGATTTTCAAAACAATAACGAATTCCATTCATTTCTATAAAATCTGTTGGGTCTTTGGAAACCACGACACTATCTTGTCCTGAAATGAAATAATCAATATTTGCAAGACTGTCTACTGCTTTTCTGAAAAAGTCAATGGTATCGTTTATTATGTTGAGTTTTTTGTCATTGGAAATCGTGTCTGTCTTCCTACGATTAATCTTCTCACTGCCTGATTGATTATTGCAGCCTAACAATACAATTGTCAAGATGTATATTACATTATGTAATGAATGTCTCTTTAGCATAGCATATAACATTTAAATATGCAAAACAAAACTATAAAATCCTTCGCATTAGCAACAAATGCATGTTGGGTTTGCGAAAGTTTAGTATTTCGGTTTCTTTTATAATAATTTATCTAAGGGACTTTAAATTTTGCTCAAATGCTTTTTACTTACATGTGTATATAAAGCCGTTGTTCTCAAACTATTACGGCCCAGTAATTCTTTTATACTCATAATGTCAGTTCCTCCTTCTAATAAGTGTGTAGCAAACGAATGCCGAAGTGCATGTATACTTCCATTCTTTTTTATCCCGGCTTTTTTCTTTGATTTTTGCAATATCATTTGAATACTTCTTGTAGTGTAAGCATCTCCCGATTGACCTTCAAATAGAAATGCTTTTGGTTTATACATCAGAAAATACTTTCTTAACAGAATTAATAATTTTTCACTCAGCATAACTATTCTGTCTTTTTTTCCCCTTTGCCTGTCGCAATGAAATAACCATCCGCTTACTATCAATATCTATTATTTTTAAATTAATTATTTCGCTCACTCTTAAACCGGCTGAATATGCGAGACATAATATTGTTTTGTGTTTTAAATTTTCGCAAGCATTTGAGATCAGTAGTATTTCCGATTCATCAAATATTGTCGGTAAGTGAAAGGGCTTTTGCGCTCGTGGTAAGTCATAATTGGAAGGTGGTTTTTTCAACACTTTTTCATATAAAAGAATTTAATGGCATTTATAAATTGATTTTGGGTTGTTGCGCTCCAAACCGAACTTTTGCGGTAGTAAAGAAGAAAATCTAATATTTCCTCTTGGGTTATGAAAGAGGGTCTTCTTTCAGGAAAATGTTTGAGAAAGAATAGAAACCAGCTTTTGTAATTTTTAATGGTATTTTCAGAATAATTTTTTAGTTGTAATAATCCTACAAATGCATTAACCGCATTTGCATGATACTTATTTGCAGGAGGAGGAAATTTTTCTGACTCAATTTTATCCATGACTTGCATTGTTTCTATTTATAATTTTTCTGAGTCATGAACTAAAGTTAGGAGTTTTCAATGAATAAAAAAAGCCGGTTGATACCGGCTTAAATATATTATTAAATAAATTTTATTCACTATTATTCATGCATCAGCTATTCATAGAAATTAAAAACTCTTCGTTGTTTCTTGTTCCTCTCATGTTTTGTAGTATAAAATTCATTGATTCTTCATTATTCATATCAGCGAGGTGCTTGCGTAATATCCACATGCGCTGCAATACATCTTTATCATGCAGCAGGTCATCTCTTCTTGTTCCGGATGCTGTAACATCAATTGAAGGGAAAATACGCTTGTTAAATAATTTCCTGTCCAATTGCAATTCCATATTTCCTGTTCCTTTAAATTCTTCAAAGATCACCTCATCCATTTTACTTCCGGTATCCGTTAATGCAGTTGCCAGAATAGTGAGTGAACCCCCGTTTTCAATATTTCTTGCAGCACCAAAAAATTGTTTTGGCTTTTGCATCGCATTTGCTTCAACACCACCGCTCAGCACTTTTCCTGATGAAGGCGCAACCGTATTATGTGCCCTTGCAAGTCTTGTAATTGAATCCAGTAATATCACAACATCCTGACCGCATTCAACTAAGCGTTTTGCTTTTTGAAGAACAATAGAAGAAACTTTTACATGTTTATCAGCAGGTTCATCAAATGTACTTGCAATTACTTCTGCCTTTACACTGCGCTCCATATCTGTTACCTCTTCAGGTCGCTCATCAATTAGCAGAACAATTAAATATACTTCAGGATGATTTTGTGCAATTGCATTTGCAATGGACTTTAATAAAAATGTTTTACCAACTTTTGGTTGCGCAACTATCATCCCTCTTTGCCCTTTTCCAATTGGTGTAAACAGATCAATTACTCTTGTACTCATATCACCGCTATCATATACAAGGTTTAATTTATCATCAGGAAATAAAGGAGTTAAATAATCAAACGGCACACGGTCTCTCACTTCTTTTGGATCTCTTGCATTAATTGTTTCAACTTTCAGCAATGCAAAATATTTTTCGCCTTCTTTTGGGGGGCGTATGCTTCCCTGAACCCAATCTCCTGTTTTTAACCCAAATAATTTTATTTGTGATGGTGATACATAAATATCATCCGGGGATGTGAGATAATTATAATCCGCACTTCTTAAAAAGCCATAGCCGTCAGGCATCATTTCAAGCGCACCATCTCCTGGAATGGCACCTTCCATATCCACATTAAAAGTGCTGAAGCGTTCCCGCTTCCGTGGATACTGATTTGGATTCTGGTTTTGACTTTCTTCTCTTACCGGAGGGGTGTCTCTTTCAATAACCGGCGCTTCAACTTTTACTTCATCATGGATTACCTGCGGTATTATTTCTTCATTTTCAACAGGTGTAAATTTTTCAGCCACCTCATCAACAGGCGTATCTTTCTTACTTTTTCTGGGGCGCAGAACCCTTTTCTTATCAGATTTATCATCAGCCTCATCTGGCTTACCTGTCTGCACTGCCTGGGCATCCAGAATTTTATAAACCAGATCCGTTTTTGATAATTTTTTGGCGTCTTTAACCAGCAGCGTATCTGCAATTTCTTTAAGTTCAGGAACAAGCATGTCGTTCAACTGTAAGATGTCGTACATAATAAATTAGTATAGTTTAATAAAGGAGCAAATTATCTTGTTAAATGTTATTAGTATGTGCTATTAAAATTCAGGTTAATAAACGGGAAAAATGAATTTTGAAAATTTCCTGAAGGGTACTTTTACTTCAGTATATCAACCTGCCGTGGTTAATATTGGCAGGGAAACATGGTGCAATGATAAGGTGGTTTTTTGGAATAAACAAACCCTGCCATTAAATCCCCTTGATGGGACTTTCTAACTGGCGAATGATTACGAGGAAAAGAAGTCCCTTTTTTTCAGATTAGACTTGCAGAACAATAAATAATTTCTGTTTTAAGATAAAACCAGTTTAAACCTAACCACTTACAGTTTATGGAATCAAACTCTGCTGCCCATCTATTCCGAAAATTTTCACAATCTGAAACCCGGCATTAAAAGAAACAATTAATCAATAACTATTACTTTAGTAAAATGAATTACAACAAAATTATTTTCTTCGCAATTGCATTGTGTGCCACTATTCTTATCGCAGCAATGAATTTAAACAAGACCAATTTTTATCCGGATGATTTTGAGGGATATGAAAAAGCATGGCAGGCTGTTCAGAAATTTGAGAACGATGGATTGCCACAATCCGCTTTGGAGAAAGTAGAGGAAATTCTCTCATATGCAAAAAAAGAAAACAACGGAGAGCAAACTATTAAAGCAATTATTCATAAATGTAAGTACACCGTGCAGGTGCAGGATGATGGAAATGTAAAAGCTATTCAAATTGCTGAAGAAGAATTAAAATCTCTAACCGGTACATCAAAAAATATATTGCAATCCCTGCTTGCAGAAATGTACTGGAATTATTACCAGCAAAACCGCTGGCAATTTATGGAGAGAACACAAACTGTAAATTTTGACAACACCGACATACGCACTTATGACATCACAACATTATTTGAGAAAACAAGAAGTCTTTACATTGCGTCACTTGAAAATGGAGATGAATTAAAACAAACTTCAATTCTTAAATACGATGATATTTTAATTAAAGGCGATGAATATGCGAGATTAATGCGACCGGCACTTTATGATTTTCTTGCGCACCGTGTGTTGGATTTTTTAATGAACGATGAAACATATCTCACTCAACCAGCTTATAATTTTGAAATAACAGGTGTAATAGTTTTTGCTGATGATAAAACATTCGCTAATTACACATTTAAAACAACAGATTCCTTAAGCAGAAAATTATATGCTCTGCAAATTTTACAGGAACTTACGAAAATGCATTTGCAGGATCCGTATGCTACTGCAATAACTGATATTAATTTAAAACGATTGCAATTTGCAAAAGTAAATGCAAGGCTTGAAAATAAAGAAGCGCTTTATCTTGAAGCATTGCTTGCCCACGATAAAAAATATGAGAGGGACAGTAGCAGTACAAGATATTTATATGAAATTGCAAATTATCATCATAACCTTGCTTCAAAATATCAACCGTTAATTTCAGACGATTATAAATGGGAAAATAAAACTGCTATAGAAATTTGCGATAAAGCAATTGCAAGATTTCCTGAAAGCTTTGGGGCAAAGAACTGTAGAGCGTTAAAATTATCCATCAATTATAAATCATTACAGATAACTGCAGAAAAAGTAATTGTTCCGGAATCGCTGTCAAGGATGCTGGTGAGCTGGAAAAACGTTAATACAACATATATTAAAATTGTAAAACTTACGGAAGAAGACAGAAGTAATACCTATTTACTAAATGCAGAAGAAAAGATAAATTATTACAAGAAACTACCGGCTGTAAATGACTGGACACAGACCTTACCTGATGATGGTGACTTTAATCAGCATAGCGCCGAAATAAAAATACCGGAATTAAAATTAGGTGCTTATGCATTGATGATAAGTGAGAACAAAGACTTTGAATTAAATGATAACGGAATTTCTGTTGCGCAGTTTTGGGTTAGTAATATTTCTTATATAGAAAACAGGATTGATGATGGCAATATGGAATTTTATGTGCTTGACAGAACAACTGGTGAACCATTAAAAGGAGCCGCTATTCAATCGTATAAAAAGGAATATGATTATAACACCAGAAAATACAATAAGAATAAATCCAAAACTTATAAAACAGATGATAATGGATATTTTAAATTAGAAGAAAATACCGGTAAAGAATATCAATATATCAGTTTTAAAATTTGCTGCAACGGAGATACGCTTGATATTGACAATGATTTTTATTTGAACAAACCCTATAAGTATGAAAATGCAAAAAGAAATATCACATACTTTTTTACTGACAGAAGTATTTATCGCCCGGGACAAACAATTTATTTTAAAGGGATTAGTGTTGAAACGGATGAGAATAATAAACCATTAAACCTTATTACCAATCAAAAAACAAAGGTTGAGTTTTATGATGTGAATGATCAGAAGGTTTCAGAAATAGAATTAAAAACAAATGACTACGGAAGTTTTTCAGGAAGCTTTATCGCACCTTCAGGATTATTAAACGGAGAGATGCATATTACAAATGGTTATGGTGATACATATATTTCAGTTGAAGAGTATAAGCGCCCGAAATTTTATGTGCAGTTTGATGAAGTGAAAGGAAGTTTTGTATTGAATGATACAATCACAGTAACCGGAAATGCAATCGCTTATTCGGGAAATAATATTGACAATGCAAAAGTTTCTTATCGTGTTGTGCGCAACGCAAGTTTCCCTTATTGGTATGATTACTATTGGTGGAGACCTTATCCTTCATCACCACAAATGGAAATAACACATGGTGAAACTATAACAGATGTAACAGGAAAATTTATAATTGATTTTAAAGCAATTCCGGATGCATCCATTAATAAAGATCAGAAACCACAATTCACTTATACGGTTTATGCAGATGTAATTGATATAAATGGCGAAACAAGAAGCGGAAACACAAGCGCAAGCGTTGGTTATATTTCACAGCTTATCGATATTATAGTTCCGCAAACTATAAACAGAGACTCAATTCATAAAATTTATATTAGTACAACAAACCTGAATTATGCATTTGAACCCACAGAAGGAAATATTACAATCAGCAAATTAAATTCACCGGATCGTTTATTCAGAAACCGTTTATGGGCGCAACCTGATAAATATATTATCCCGGAAGAAGAATATCATAAGATCTTTCCGCATGATTTTTATAAAAACGAAAATGATGAACGCACATGGCAAGTCGGAAAACAAACAGCACAAATTAAATTTAATACTGCCGATACCAATATTGTTGAAATAGATCCAGCAAAATGGGAAGAAGGATTTTATAAACTCGAATTAAAATCGAAGGATAAAATAACCGGGGAAGAAATTAAAAAAGAACAATTTTTCTATGTGCGTTCAGCAAGCGGAAAATATGTTCCTGAAAAATATATTTATGCACCGGATAATTATTTAACCGCAGAACCGGGAACAACAGCAAATATAAAAGTGAGTTCCGCAACAGAAGTGCATGCATTATACGTTTTACATTTCCGGGATAAAATAATTGAAAGTAAATGGATAGATATTGATGAAGAGCAAAAAACAATTCCGGTATCAATAAAAGAAGAATATCGTGGCGGCATGCAGGCTGAAATTATTTTTATAAAAGATAACCAGGTACACCAGCAAACATGGAATATATATGTGCCGTGGATAAATAAAGATCTGAAAGTTTCTTTTGAAACATTCCGCAATAAATTGGAGCCGGGCAGTAAGGAAACATGGAAAATAAAAATAGAGGGAAAGAACGGCGAAAAAGTAGCCGCTGAATTTCTTGCGGGCATGTATGATGCAAGCCTCGATGCATTTAAAACACATAGCTGGAATTTTATTTACTGGCCTTCCTATTATAATTATAAATACTGGGGAAGCAGCGATGCTTTTGGAACAGCACAAAATTATGGATGGTTTGATACATGGAATAAATACGCAAATTATTCTTCCTTCGGTTATGATTACTTGAACTGGTTTGGATTGAATTTTTATAATTATAGAAATTACCAAAGAGGTGGGGATGTAATGTATTTTGCTGATGGCGTTGCTGCAGAGGAAATGGTCGAGAAGAAAGAAGCAGGGAATGTTTCTCTTGAAGGAGATTTTAAAAATAAAGATAAGGATGCTGATCAGGAATTGCCGACAACTAATACTCTTGATGAACAGCAAACAAATAGTCAATTAACAGATGTGATTGTGCGCAGCAATTTAAATGAAACAGCATTTTTTTATCCGCATCTTGAAACAGATAGTAATGGCGCAGTTATTTTTTCTTTTACCATGCCGGAAGCATTAACCAAATGGAATTTTATGGGCATTGCACATACAAAAGATCTGCAAAGCGGACAAATTATGTATCCTATTATTACGCAAAAAGAATTGATGGTTGTTCCAAATGTCCCAAGATTTTTAAGAGAAGGGGATGAAATTTATTTAACTGCAAAAGTGAGCAACTTAACTGATAGCATTTTAAATGGAATGGCGTCGCTCGAAATTTTTGATGCAGTAACCATGGTTCCGCTTGATGCGCAATTTAATAATTTAAATAAAATGCTTCCTATTGTAATGCTTGCAAAACAAAGCATTCCGCTAAGCTGGAAATTAAAAGTGCCGGAAGGAATACAAGCAATTGTCTACAGAGTGAGAGCGAAGGCAGAAAACTACTCAGATGGTGAAGAAAATGCATGACCTGTTCTAACAAACAGAATGCTGGTTACAGAAAGTTTGCCGCTGCCGATAAGATGGGGACAAACAAAAACATTTTCG
>JACMJP010000337.1 GCA_014380545.1 Chitinophagales bacterium
AAAATTTCAGATAGGTGAAATAGAATCATTTCTGAATGATACCAATTTTATGCGCATACACAGATCATTTATTGTTGCTATAAATAAAATTGAATCTTACAGTTATTCAGAAATTGAAATTGCAACGGGTACAGGTTTTAAAAAAATCCCTATTGGCAGAAATTATAAAGAGAATATTCTCCGTCTGTTAGGAAATAAAAAAAAGCACTGAAAAATATTTCAGTGCTTCATCAATAAATTATTCAATACTATTTGCCCTGAAACAATTGAATCGTTTTACATTTCCATCATTTTCATTTTTTCTGCTTGAGCGATAGCTGTTGCTTTTTCTGCCATAGTTTTTAAGTTGCTCAATCCTTTATCAAACATTTCATTCATTCCCTTGTCCACATTCATGAATAGCATCATTGCGTTCATCGGCCTTGTCATCCTGCTGTTGAAACCCCATGAAACTTTAACGCCACCTGCAGGATCGTCTTCCATTTTTGTCCAACCTGTTGCATCGCTCTCCCATGGTTCAAGGAAATGCAATTTGGTTTCCATGCTTTTCATTGGTTCTACCGCAACTATTTCCTGTTCGCCACTTCCAACTTCCTTTACATCACTCGTCCACTTTGAATGACCACCAACGGCGCAATCAGGACCTGAATACTCAACTTTCATATTCGGGTCCTGCTCTTTCCATGGTCCCCATTCGTTTTGTTTTTGTAATGAACAAATATGTTCCCAAACTATTTCTTTTGGTGCATTAATGGTAATGGATCTTTCCGATTCCATTTTAGTAGGTGCTATAAAAGACAGCACAGCTCCTATAATAATTAGTATCAGGAGGATGACTCCGATTGTTTTTAAGATTTTCATAATATCAGGTTTTAGTTGGAATAAAGTTATAAAAAGTTCTTTAGCAGGATAGAATATTATGCTTATTGTTCCGGGCGGGCATTATTATTTATTATAATAATGAGATTAAAAAAAGTCGGGGCGGCTGGATTCGAACCAGCGGCCTCCTGCTCCCAAAGCAGGCATTCTAACCGGGCTGAACTACGCCCCGAACTTATTTTTAAATTATTTTAAGAACATGCGGTGAGGGAGAGATTCGAACTCTCGGTACCGTTTCCAGTACGGCAGTTTAGCAAACTGCTGGTTTAAGCCACTCACCCACCTCACCCACAGGGACGGCAAAAGTAATATAATATTCCAAATGAATAAAACACCAGGCGAAATATTCTGAGCTAATTTGAAGTTTGCATATTTTCATATCTGTGAATAATACAGGGAAAAGGAAAATGAACAAAAAAAATCCGATGAATTTCTTCAACGGATTTTTTTTAATTTGAAAAGTATTTTATGATATACTCAATTGAATTTTCTTTGTAAGGTCATCTACACTTTCTTTAAACTTGCTGTCTGTATCCATTAAGTTTTGAATTGCCTGACAACTGTGAATAACGGTTGAGTGATCTCTTCCGCCAAAATGTTTTCCAATTGATTTTAAAGAATTTTTTGTAAAATTTTTAGATAAGTACATACTTAATTGTCTTGCCTGCACAATTGCTCTTTTTCTTGTTTTCTCTCTTAATTTATCAACCGGAACTTCAAAATAATCGCATACTGCTTTTTGTATAAAATCAATCGAAACTTCTCTCGACATATTTTTTACAAAATTCTTTACGATCTTTTTTGCAAGATCAAGGTCAATTTGTTTTTTATTGAGGGATGCCTGGGCTAATAATGAAACTAATGCACCTTCCAGTTCACGAACATTATTTGTAATATTATAAGCCACAAATTCAACAACATCTTTTGGCAATTCAATTCCATCCGCATACATTTTCTTTTCGAGTATTGCGACTCTTGTTTCAAAATCCGGTGATTGCAGATCAGCACTTAGTCCCCATTTGAATCTTGATAATAATCTTTCTTCAACTCCTTCAAGATCTCTGGGCGGACGATCACTCGTTAAAATAATTTGTTTGCTTTCCTGGTGTAAATGATTAAAGATATGAAAGAAGATGTCCTGCGTTTTTGCTTTGCCGGCAAAGAAATGAATATCATCAATAATTAATACATCTATCAACTGATAAAAATGCACAAAATCATTTACTGAATTATTTTTTAACCCTTCTATAAATTGATTTGTAAATCTTTCAGCATTGGTATATAAAACAGTTTTATTCGGAAAATGTTGTTTTACTTCATTTCCTATTGCCTGCGCAAGATGCGTTTTACCTAAGCCAACACCACCATATAAAACTAATGGATTAAATGCGGTGCCTCCGGGTTTTTGCGCAACAGCATAACCGGCACTTCTGCATAAGCGGTTGCAATCGCCTTCAATAAACGAATCAAAATTATAATTTGCGTTTAATCCCGATTCGATATTTACTTTTTTCAAACCAGGAATAACAAATGGATTTTTAATTGTATTTCCCATAACGAGTGGTGCGGCTACTTCAGGGTTTTTATTATTGCCTGTGTTATAATTCGGATATTCTATTGTGAACGGAGAATTATTTCCTGAACTATTCTCAACAATGATTCGATATTCTAACCGTGCATTATTTCCTAACTCCCGCTTTATTGTTTTTCTTAATAAAGTTACATAATGTTCTTCTAACCATTCATAAAAAAACTGGCTCGGTACCTGAATGGTTAATATATCTTCATCCAACTTTACCGACTCTATAGGTTCAAACCATGTTTTAAAACTTTGCTGGTTAACATTATCTTTAATTATTTTCAGGCAATTCTGCCACACTGATTCATGATTCTTGCTGCCCATGTTTTGGTTCGTGAATTTTTTAATGTTGCCTTAATTATTTATTTACAGTAAGGGAACACGAATGTGAGTAAAAAATATTTCAAAAAAAAATTTTTTTTCGCTTGTTTATTTGCTAACAATAACAGGTGTTCCGGAATGCCATTTTTTACCGAATTTTTTTTCGAAAAAAATATCTATTCTTCCTAACCATACTCCTGCCCATCCTACCTGGTTAACGAGTACGTTTTGGTTGGCAATATTTTTGTAAACTGTCGGACTTTGCAAAAATGTATGTGTATGCCCTCCCAAAATAATATCAATGCCTTCTGTTTGCCGGGATAATGTAGTGTCTGAAATTTTGTTGTCTTCATAATTATATCCTAAGTGTGATAAACAAATTACTAAATCGCATTTTTCATCATAACGTAAAATGTTACTCATATTTTGTGCAGTGCTTACCGGGTCATTATAAATTGTGTTGTTGTATAACTTATCAGGAACTAATCCTTTTAATTCAATCCCCAAACCAAATACGCCAACTTTTATATCTTTCTTATCAAATATTTTATATGTTAATGTTTTTTTGTTCAACACAGTATCAGAAAAATCATAATTGGAAACGATGATAGGAAAGTTTGCATGTGGTAATTGTTTTTCAAAACCATCTATGCCGGCATCAAAATCATGATTACCCATTGTAGCGGCATCATATTGCATTTCGCTCATTAGCTTCATTTCCAATTCGCCATGATAAAAATTAAAATAGGGTGTACCCTGAAAAATATCCCCGGAATCTAATAATAAAACATTTTCTTCCTGTGCTCTTATTACTTCAATAATTGCAGCTTTTTGCGCCATACCACCCATGCCCGGAAATTTTTTATCATCAATAGGAAATGGATCTACCCTGCTGTGTACATCATTGCTATGCAGAATAGTAAGTTTGCGCACTTTTTCTGCAGCGAATGCTTCGAGTGGAAAACCTCCAAGCCCCACAAGTGCAGCGCCTGTTCCAAATTGTTGTATAAATTTTCTCCTATTCTGCATATTTAATCCTTCCGTCTAATACCGTAGTAATATTTTTCCCGGCTGCATTTTCTTTTTCTATATAATTTAAAACTATATCACGAATGGTAGCACCAAGAAAATTATTTTCTTTGTCAACAAGAAAATCTAATTTATCTCCACCATTCGCCATATAATCATTCATGATAACACGATATGTTGCCGTGGTATCAAAAGGCATATTATTAATTTTAATATTATATGCTTTTCCGCTCTCTATAAAAAATGAAATTCCTGCTACAGGCCATCCACCTTCATCCACAATTTTTTGTATCAACCGGGCAGTTGATTCTGCATCCAAAGTAACAATAACTCCGAAATTTTCAAAGGGTAATAGTTCAAAAATTTTTCCTCTTGTAAGAACTCCTGCATAAATAGCATCTAACCGTATGCCGCCATAATTATATACCGCAAAATCTATCGGCATGTTGTAGGTTTCCACTCCTTCTTTTAATAGTACATCACAAACAAAATTTCCAAGGCCTGACTCAGGTTTCATTTTTCTCATATCAGCTTCAACATACCCGATCACTTCATTCATTTCACCGCTTAATTCATTTTTATAAGGTTGAATAATTTTAATTATTGATGAATCTTCACCTGCAGAATTTATTCTCAGATTTTCTGCATTATAATTTATTTGTGTATAATGACTGCATGAAAATTGAAGGATGAGAAAAAAGAAAATACTATATAATAAGCAGTGTTGTTTCATACCTAAATATTCAGAAAAATTCTGATAGAAAAAAACTAAAAATGAAAAAATATTTTTGTGTTAAACTGGGGAGTGATCTCAGACTGGGCAAATGAAGAAAATATTATTTCTCAAATAAAAGCATCACTTCTTTTTTCAATTGCAATAATGCTTTTTCAATTGCAGTTTCCTGCTCTGTTTCAGCAAGTTCACCAATAATTTTTTTGTGTAATTCTATAGATGGAAGATCAGGTGGCAAATTCATCGCATTTCTGTTAACAATACTTATGATCTCTTCTTTGGCAGTTTTTATAATTGCCCATGATTCTGCACTTACATATATCTGCTGGCTTACGTTATGTTCGTATTCCATGCGGATATTATTTATGAGAATAGTCCTGAATTCACCAGCTGTCATGTCGCTTTTGCGTACCCTGGGCAATAAATTATGGAGGGCAATCCGCTCAAGAAACATTGTTAGACGTTCATAAGCCTGCATCCTTACAGGCAATGATTCCCGCAGGTTTGCCTGCCTGTATTCAAACAGGCGCAGCTTATAATCTTTCTCGAGAAAAACTTTAATGACATAAAACATGACAAGAAATACAATTATTGCAGGAATAATATAAGAAACTATCAGCCAGATGGGTTCCATAATTATAAAAATTTATTGTTTAAAAATTGGGAGTGCAAATATACTTCCTGCACATTAACGCACACGAACTTAAAAGAATTATTTATGTTTTATAAATTTGTATCAAATTAACACATAACATATGCAGGATATACTAACGGAAGCCCCGGTAACATTAACTGAAGGGGCGTATAAAGAATTAAAAAAAATAAGGACAGAAAAAAGTATTCCTGAGGAATATGCTTTGCGCATAGGGGTAAAAGGCGGCGGATGCGCAGGAATGTCTTATATTTTGGGTTTCGATCAAAAGAATGAAAACGACAATATTTATCAAATTGATGACCTTACGATTTATATGGAAAAATCGCACGGAATGTATTTAGTGGGGATGGAGATAGATTTTGTAGACGGGTTAAATAACAGGGGGTTTACCTTTAATAATCCGAATGCCTCCAAAACCTGCGGCTGCGGAACCAGTTTCTCAGCATAAACTATTTATAAAGAAAAGATTTAACAAAGAGGCAGAAATATATTTCTGCCTCTTTGCTTTTACGAACTTATTGATTTTTCAGCTGCCTCTAATTTTTCCTTTCCTTCTTCATCAACACCTGATCTGAAATCGGCAAACCAGTTTTTTATTTTTTCCTTATCATCCATGTGTTCAAATATTCTGTTAACCGTTTCAAGAAATTGTTGGAGTAAAGGCAAACCTCTTGTTACCACATAATGATTACCTGTAATAAATAATGCTTTATAAAAATTTTTTATTTTTTCTGCCAGTGGAAATGCTGCTGCATAGTTTTCTGCTTCAGTGAGTGCATGCATATAATAAAATGTGATCATGGAAAGCGGCATCATACCCGCATGATGTTTTTCATAGGGAAGTATTGCCTGTATTTTTTTATAGGCTTCATCCGCTAATTGAAAATTTCTTTCTCCCGCTGCTGCAGTGCATACATTAAACCAGGATATGGAGCGGTTATGTTTTTCTGCCAGTTGTAAAAATACAGGTGTCGCATCGGCGAATTTTTTTTGATGAAAATAGGCAAGTCCCAATCCATGTTTTAAATCGTCATCACCCTCTTGTAAAATCTCATCCGCTCCGGCAACTATTTTATCATGCTGGTTTTCTTTAAGATAATTTTGCAGCTCTTCCTTTGTGATCATAGTACAAATATCTGAAAAAAAGAATCCCCCCACAGAAAAGTTTTTGAGGCGGGATTCAATATTAAATCTTACAATAGATCTTATCTGTTCACAACAAATTGCCTTATATATTCTGCATCATTAATCACTACTTTTAAAATATACATGCCTGCGGTAAATTTTTCATCGAAGCTAATTGCATGAGTTAGTGTACCTGCAAGTATTTCAACTTCTTCATCCATTAATTTTTGCCCCAACATTGTGTATATAATAATTTGTGCCGAGGTTACATCAGGATTATCTAACTCCATTTCAACAATTATTTTTTCTGATGCGGGATTTGGATAAACGTTTAAAATCGTTTCTTCCGTGAAATGTTCCATCGCATCTTCCCGGCATGTTTTAATTACTGTTACTGTATTTGAAAAAGCAGAGCATCCGTTTGCTCCGGTTACACTCACCTGGAAGTTGCCTGTAACAGTTGTATTATAATTTGTATTTATTGCTCCGGTTATAATTGTTCCGTTTTTATACCATTGATAAGAACAACCGGTACACACCAAGGTTTTTAATTTTACATGGTGCCTGCCGCATAAATTATTTGATCCCTGAATTTTTGCTTTTGCGAGTGGGAGAGGTAGCACATCTATAGTAATTGTATTTGATATTGAAGTACAGGATCCGTCAGTTGTTGTTTGTGTAATATGCAATGCATAATTTCCCGGTTCAGTAATTATGAGAAATGATTGATTTGTACCGGGAATTGCAATATCATTTTTATACCATTGATATGCTGGAGAAAAAATAGTGCAATATAAAAATGCTGTGCTGCCCTGGCAGATGGTTGTTGATCCTGCACTGTAAATTGTTGCATCAATTAAGTCTTCATCAACTGCACCATCGCAGTCATCATCAATTCCATTGCATACTTCTGCAGGAATAAAATACATGGGTATCTCCGGATCACTATCATTGCAATCACTTCCATTGCTCATCTCTTCAGTTATATAATTTCCCAGAGCTGGAAGGTTAAAACAATCTGTCCATGTGTTATTATAATCAATGTATAAATCGTAATCAAGATCAGCGTATAAAATAAATGTTGATTCGGTTTCATCAACTAAACTGTTACAATTGTTGTCTTCTCCATCGCAATATTCCAATGCGCCGGGATGTGATAAGGCATTCTCATCATGGCAGTCATTATTATTATGCACCCAGCTGTCATAAATAAATATTGCGGGATCAGGATACGAACAACTTATTGCAGTGATGGCAAAATTTCCATATTCGTCATGGTCAATATCTGCATGCCATTCTTTATTAAATCCTTCATCAATTTCACTGTTGCAATTATCATCTA
>JACMJP010000338.1 GCA_014380545.1 Chitinophagales bacterium
CGCAGGCAAGTGCAATCCCCCATGTTGCACTTACCTTTTTTATTGTCAATCACTTTCCTCAATCTCTTTATCTTTGCCATCATGCAAAAAGAGTTATTCCATCAAAACGAATTATTTGTATTTAATACGTTATCAAAACAAAAAGAAAAATTTATTCCTTTAAACGCTCCTTTTGTAGGCATGTATGCCTGCGGACCTACAGTGTATAATGAACCGCATCTTGGCAATTGCAGAAGTTTTGTAATGTATGATCTTATGCTCCGGTATTTTACGCATCTCGGATATAAAGTGCGTTATGTAAGAAATATTACAGATGCAGGGCATGTTGAAAGTACAAGCGGTGAAACCGGCGACAGGATTTCTGCTCAGGCAAAATTAGAACAGGTAGAGCCGATGGAAATTGTACAAAAATATTCTGTGAAGTTTCATCATATCATGGATGTATTTAATTGTCTTCCGCCCAACATTGAACCAACGGCAACAGGTCATATTATTGAACAAATAGAAATGACGAAAAACATCCTTGAAAATGGTTATGCATATGAAACAGATGAAGCAATTTATTTTGATGTTGAAAAATTCAGGAAGGATTATGATTATACAAAATTATCGGGAAGAAATTTAGATGAATTATTAAATAATACAAGGGAGCTGGAGGGGCAAAGCTCTAAAAGAGGAAAATTTGATTTTGCGTTAATGATGAAAGCAAAACCTGAACATATTATGCGCTGGAATTCTCCCTGGGGTGATGTATATCCGGGCTGGCATATTGAATGTTCTGCTATGAGTACAAAATACTTAGGGAAACAATTTGATATTCATCTTGGTGGAATGGATCTTATTCCAACACATCATACAAATGAAATTGCGCAGAGTGTTGCAGGTAATAAATGTGAGCCTGTAAAATATTGGATGCATCCGAATATGCTCACAGTAAACGGGCAAAAAATGAGTAAGAGTTTGGGCAATGCATTTTTGCCACAGGAATTATTTGATGGAACACATCCGTTATTAGATCAGGGATACTTACCAATGGCTGTACGCTTTAGTATGCTGCAGGCGCATTACCGTAGCACATTAGACTTTAGTAATGATGCTTTAAAAGCAGCAGAAAAAGGATATAAGCGATTAATGAATGCTAATAAATCATTACAAACAATTACTATTTCAGGAGATATAGATAATGATGAAGAAGCAACTGTAAATAAAATATTGCTTGCTGTGTATGCTGCCATGAATAATGATTTTAATTCTGCGCAGGCAATTGCAGATTTGAATGAAGCAGCTTCTTTAATTAATACATGGAGCGATAAGCAAAATAAACAAGCTGCAATACTTGAACATACATTAACCAGGTTTAAAGAAATGTTGCAGACATTTTTATTTGATGTATTTGGATTAAAAGATGATACTTCAAATAATAATTCAGATGCATTAAATAGCGTTATGAATTTGGTGATTGATATACGCAAGGATGCAAGGGCAAAAAAAGATTTTGCAACAAGCGATTTAATAAGAGATGGATTAAAAGCAGCAGGCATTCAATTGAAAGACGGGAA
>JACMJP010000339.1 GCA_014380545.1 Chitinophagales bacterium
CTATCTTATAGAATATGATGAAGGAACTTTAAGTGACCCGCTTGAAAGAACAGATTGGAATTCATGGCAATTAAAATCATGGGTGATTGGTGTAAAAACAAATGAAGGTGAAAAAGCTTATGATTGGAATGACCTGCAGAGAGAAATAGTAATTAATGATACAATTAAAAATATTCCCGTTCTGGTATTGATGGAAGATGATACAATTTCATTTCATACTTACAACAGAATGATTGATACACTTCTTTTAGAGTTTAATTACGATGAAGCTACCCTATCATTAAAAGATACAAATACAAATTCCACATGGAATTATTATGGAAAATGTATTGAAGGAATATTAGTAGGCAAACAACTAACATCCATTCAATCCTATCAGGAATTCTGGCATTCATGGAAAACATTTCATCCGAATACTACTGTATACCAGGGACCAAAGTAAAAATGTGGATTAATTAGAATGGAAATTTCTTATCAATTTGGGGAAATTACACCACAATATTTAGTTTTTTATTTGTTGTCGGACTTGTATCAAAATGACAAATGAAAAGGGCTTATAAAGCCTATTGAATATAATTACATACATGAAATCATATTAAGCTGCGTATTAATAAAGCTTTAATGGCATGTGTTTAGAATATAGACTGGAAAACCTGAATATGAATATTTCAAGATCTGTTGCTGTAACTGCCATGATTCTTTCTGCTTTCCTCTTGTCTTCATGTGTATCATCAAAAAAATATAAGGAAATGTCAGCATTAAAGCAAAGCAATGAGCTTGCAAAAACTCAATGCATTGCTGATCGGGATCAATTAACTTATGATCTTAATAAAATGAAAGAAGATTATGCGAACCTTCAAAAAGAAAAAGAAGCTTTAGCAAGTCTTACGGGAAGCGCTTTGGAATCAAAACAAAAAGCTCTTGAACAAAAGGAAAAAGAATTGCAGGAGAGGGAGAAAAAAATTAAACAATTGACTTCTATTATTGATCAGCAAAATCAGGCTGTCGCAAGTTTAAAAAGCAAATTAACGGATGCTTTGGTTGGATACGCACCAGATGAACTTTCAATTGAATTAAGAGATGGTAAAGTGTATGTGTCACTTTCAGATAAATTATTATTTCCATCAGGAAGTGATAAGGTAAATGAAAAAGGAACAGAGGCGATAAAAAAATTAGCCGGTGTAATTGCAAAGAGCGATAGTACAATGATTATTTATATTGAAGGCCATACAGATTCCATTGCAATTAATACAGCGAAGTATGCTGATAATTGGGATTTGAGCGTACACAGGGCTACAAGCATTATCAGAATTCTAACATCTAACGGAGTAGATCCTGACCAGGTTATAGCATCCGGAAGAGGAGAATATTATCCTGTTGCATCCAATCTAACTGCCGATGAAAGACAAAAAAATCGTCGAACAGAAATTATACTTTCTCCCAAATTGGATGCATTATGGGATGTGATAAAATATAATTGAAATTTTTTTTCGTTAATAAAAGGGTACCGCCTCCAATATTATTTTGAAGGCGGTTTTTTGTTTAAGAATTGGGAATTAAAATGGAATATTACTTTGTTTCCGGGTTATTTAATTTCTTCAATATTTCTATTGCCGCATCGCTAATCACTGTTCCGGGTCCGAAAATAAATTTTGCTCCTGCATCATATAGGTACAGATGATCTTTTTCGGGTATTACACCACCAACAATTACAATGATATCTTCTCTCTGGTATTTTTTTAATTCTTCAATTACCTGCGGAACTAAGGTTTTATGCCCTGCCGCAAGAGACGAAATACCAATAATATGAACATCATTTTCAATTGCCTGTTTTGCAGCTTCGGCAGGTGTGAGAAACAATGGAGAAATATCTACATCAAAACCAATATCAGCGAAAGCGGTTGCTATAATTTTTGCACCCCTGTCATGACCATCCTGACCGAGTTTCACAATTAAAATTCTTGGTCTTCTTCCATCTTTTTCAGCAAAAGCATCACTTAATTCTTTTGCTTTAATAAAGGATTCATTTTGCATAACTTCTTTTTGATAAACTCCTGAAACGGTTTGAATATTTGCCGCATATCTTCCGAAAACTTTTTCCATTGCAAAACTAATTTCACCGAGTGTTGCTCTTTTTCTAGCAGCATCAATAGCAAGTTCCAATAAATTTCCGGAATTATTTTTTGCACAGTCCGTAATTTTATTTAGCGCTTCTTCAACATCGCTGTTATTTCTTTCTGCTTTAATTTTAATTATGCGATTAATTTGTTGTGCACGAACTTCTGAATTATCTATTTCCAGCGTATCAATTGTATTTTTTTCTTCTTCAAGTCTATATGCATTTACACCCACAATAATATCATTGCCACTATCAATTCGTCCCTGTTTTTTTGCAGCAGCTTCTTCAATTCTCAATTTAGGAATTCCCGCTTCAATAGCCTTACGCATTCCACCGAGCTCTTCTATCTCTTCAATTAATTTAAATGCATCTTCAATTATTTGTCCTGTTAAATTTTCAACGACATAACTTCCTCCCCACGGATCAGCTACTTTGCAAATATTTGTTTCCTGTTGTAAATAGATTTGTGTGTTCCTTGCAATGGCTGCAGAAAAATCTGTTGGTAATGCAATCGCTTCATCCAAACTATTAGTATGCAAACTTTGTGTTCCTCCAAGAACAGCAGCCAATGCTTCTATAGTTGTTCTTGCAACATTATTAAATGGTTGTTGCTCTGTTAAACTCCATCCTGAAGTTTGACAATGTGTGCGCAGTATGAATGATTTATTATTGCTTGGTGAAAATTGCTGCATCAGTTTACTCCATAAAAATCTTGCTGCCCGCAATTTTGCAATTTCTTTAAAATGATCCATCCCTATTCCGAAAAAGAAACTTAATCTCGGTGCAAAATCATCTACATTTAATCCTGCATTAATTCCTGTGCGCACATATTCTATTCCGTCAGCTAATGTATAAGCCAATTCAATTTCAGGAGTTGCACCAGCTTCCTGCATATGATAACCCGAAATAGAAATGGAATTAAATTTCGGCATGTGCTGCGCAGTATATTTAAAAATATCTGCGACAATTTTCATGGAATGTGCAGGCGGATAAATATAAGTGTTGCGCACCATGAATTCTTTTAAGATATCATTTTGAATAGTGCCAGTTAATTTATCAGCAGAAACTCCCTGCTCTTCAGCAGCAACAATAAAAAATGCCATGATAGGGATTACCGCACCATTCATCGTCATACTCACACTCATTTGATCAAGTGGAATATCCTGAAATAAAATTTTCATGTCTTCCACACTATCAATTGCAACTCCTGCCATACCAACATCGCCAAACACTCTTTCATTATCACTATCATAACCTCTGTGTGTGGCAAGATCAAATGCTATTGATAAACCTTTCTGCCCTGCCGCTAAATTCTTTTTGTAAAATGCATTTGATTTTTCCGCTGTAGAAAATCCGGCATATTGACGGATTGTCCATGGCTGGATTACATACATTGTAGAATAAGGTCCTCGCAGAAATGGCTCTATTCCGGGGAAAGAATTTACTGTATTTTCCAACTCAATAGAATATTTTTTTTCTGAATTGTTTGCTTGATAATTTTTGAATAATATGTTTTTAAAATCTGGTTTCATAGAAGATATCTTCAATCTTTCCTCAATATGGAAAGACATTTCTTTTAAATGTATGGTTATTATTTATTAACTGATTTATTTTCCTAAGCATAGTAATATTGCTTTATAAAAATATTTATTGTTCATTGCTCATCACTCATAATTTTATCTTCCCATTTTTCCAACTTTCCAAAAATCCACCGTCACTTTCAATTTCCTGAAATAATTTCCATGCTTTTTCTGCAAGTTGCGCAGTTACCGTTTCAATATAAAAACTTCCGTTTGCTGCTTCACGATAATTATCCAGGTAGCTTTCATATCGCAACATATTTTGAATATTTGTGGATAATCGTACTAAATGATTATCCTGGGCATCATAATTAGAAATGCTCAAAGCATCACTTCCTCCAAGTATTGAACTCATAGCCTGAGTTGTAAGTTGAATTAAATTATTATGTTTATTTTCTTCATTAAAATGTTTAGTTGAAGTAATTGCATGAATATAAGGATTAGGAATAAA
>JACMJP010000340.1 GCA_014380545.1 Chitinophagales bacterium
AGAAAAAAAAAATTGTAGGCAAGATTTATAATAGCTATAGATTCGCCATCTTTTGCAGGGAAAGGAATTTTTTTAGAAAGAATTAAAATATTCATTTTACAGGCAGCGCAAATTTAACTATTACAGTTTTGATATGAAGTCTTATTTTTGCGCCCAAACCATTCAAGGCATAAAACAAATGTATTCAGGAAAAAAAGTTGTTATTGTAATGCCAGCATATAATGCCTCTAAAACTTTGAAGCAAACATATGATGAAATTCCATTTGATATTGTGGATGAAGTGGTGCTAGTAGATGATGCAAGCAAAGATGATACAGCATCTGTTGCACATGCAATTGGCATCAATCATATTAATGTGCATGAAAAAAATAAAGGGTATGGCGGCAACCAAAAAAGTTGTTATGATATGGCTTTATCTCTTGGTGCTGATATTGTAATTATGGTACATCCAGATTATCAGTATACACCTAAACTAATAACTGCGATGACAAGTATTATTGGTAATGATTTGTATCATGTTGTTCTCGGTTCCCGAATTCTGGGAAAGGGCGCTTTGAAAGGCGGGATGCCTTTCTATAAATATTTTTTTAATCGTATGCTTACATATTCCCAGAATATTATCATGAATCAAAAATTATCTGAATATCATACCGGTTACCGGGCATTCTCAAAGGAAGTACTGCAGAAAATTAATTATCATGCAAATTCAGATGATTTTGTTTTCGATAACCAGATGCTTGCCCAAATATGTTTTGCAGGTTATGATATTGCTGAGGTAACCTGCCCTACCAAATACTTTGATGATGCTTCATCCATTAATTTTAAGCGCAGTGCTATTTATGGTTTGGGTGTGTTAAAAACATCACTACAATACCGTTTACAAAAATGGGGATTGGCAAAATTCAGCTACCTCAAAAACTAAATTATCTTCTCTTTAATACTGAATGTCGCAAATAATCATTTGAGAGCAGTTTTGTTTTTCTGCTGTAATATACCATCAGAGTATGTGTAACCAGTACAGCTATAATTGATCCCGCATACACATCAATTAAAAAATGCTGCATTAAATAAACCCTTGAAATTGCAACAAGCACAGCGAGGAAAGCTAAAAAACTTTTCATCCAAACATTTTTTGAAAAATATGCCAGTGTAAAATAAATACAAAAAGCTGATGCGGTATGGCCCGAAGGAAAGCTAAAATGTTCATATAATGAAAGTCCCGGAACATAATGTAAATCCATATCTGAAGGGAAATAAATTGAAGGACGGTCTATATTAAATATATTTTTTAGGGCTGTTATGATTGTGAAAACAAATACAGAATTAAAAATTGTTATAATAGCATATTGAAGACGAATAAGTAAAAGAATGATGCATATTAAAACAATTATATAAAAATCACCACCCCATGTAATATATCTGAAAAAAATATCTGATGCAGGGTTATGTAATTTATTAAGAACCATTGAAAAATCACCTTTCTCATAAAATAATAAATAAACGGTAGCGGGGATTAAAAACAATAACCACACAATGTAAAAATATAGTATACTCCCCTTGTTAATTTGCTGCATCACTTTTTTTTATAAAAAAGTTTCTGATCCGTCTGAATACTGTCGCATACGAATCACTATTTACAATCGGAGCATCATTCTTTGCCTTTATGGTGAGAAAAATACTAATAGGAAAAATAATAAGTATAGCCATCCACATACCAGCAAATACCGTAATTGCTGACTGGTCAGCCATTCTTTCTCCGCTAATATTAATTACGTAAAAAAATATAAATATCAGTATTGAAAATATAACCGGAAAACCAAATCCGCCTTTGCGGATAATAGCGCCAAGCGGTGCACCAACAAATAAAAATACAAGACAGGCAAGGGATAAAGTTATTTTCCTGTGCACTTCAACTTTATGTTCTATAATTCTGTTATTTGATGATTTAAGGGATTGTTCAATTTGGGTAGTGTGCGCACTAATAGCTCTTGAAGAAGTAAGTGCGCCTGATATGACCATCTTTTTTTCATTTGGAGGCACTAATTTCAAAAATGATTCAGAATAATTTGTATCAGTTGAATCACTAAAAACATAAGCAGAATCTTTTGTAAAATAAAAATAAGGCTTTACTAATTTTTCTGCAGAGCCCGATTTTGATCTTGCCTGCCTCGCAAGAGAATCAATTGCACGGGTAAGCTGTTCTACATTCATCATTTTATAATGATCGCTGTATAATGATTCTCCTGTTTCAGTCATTTGAAAACCCGTTATATCCAGCGCCTTTTCCCATTCGCCGAAATGCATACGCATGTGCTCTTTTGTTTTTGTTGATTTTTGCTGCGAACGCATTTCTTCATATTGTTTACCATCATATAATTTCATCACAAGATTTTCCTTATCCGTGCTCGGCAACATTTCTCCATGATCAGCAATTACAACACTATTACTTTGCCCTTTTATTTCTTCGTAAATTGTAATATCTTTTATGCTGATATTATCTTCAGCTTTGTCGCCGATAAGAATTGTGTAATGTTCTATTTCATTATAAAATTCATTCGGCTTGATATTTAATGCAGGCTTTTGTTTTGTAATATCTAATAATGTGCTCCAGAATTTTAAAGATGCCGTTGGCAATATGTAATTGGAAAATAAAAATGCCCCGATAGTTATAAAGACTCCTATCAAAATAGTACTCCTCATAAAACGGAACATAGAAATACCCGCTGACTTAAATGCAGCAAGTTCAAAACGTTCACCCAGGTTTCCGTAGGTCATAATGGAAGATAATAAAGTAGCAAGCGGTAAAGCAAGCGGAATTAAATTAGCAGACGCATAAAATAATAATTTTGCAATAATGAACCATTCCAATCCTTTTCCAACAAGATCATCAATATATTTCCAGAGAAATTGTATAAGCAGAATAAACAGCGCAATAAAAAAAGTAACAAAGAAGGGCCCGATGAAGGACTTTATAATATATTTGTCGATCTTCTTAATCATTTTTATATGCTAACCGATCCAAAGTCTTTCTTTACAAACAGAGAAAAAGAAATATTATATGACACTGAAATATTTCCCTTAAAACGCACCGCAACTGAAAAATTGTATTCCATTTTCGGCAATCTTTCCACTGCCCTCAAAGATACTCCTATTCATAAACAATTTGTTTTTCCTCCGGGCACAGATACTACTACAGGTAAAATATCAAAAGGAGAAAATCATCTTGGATATCCTTATGTAATACTCGACTTTCCAAAGTTATTTGATAAAGAAAATTTATTTGCTTACAGAAGCATGTTCTGGTTCGGACATTATTTCAGTTTCTCTTTATTAATTGGAGGAGATATTATGAAACAATACACTAATCATTTTTTCAAAAATGTTGAATCATTACACAGCAGTGAAATATTTTTTTCAATACATCAGGATCCATGGGGACATACTGTGAAAGATCCTTATTATGTTTTAATTGATACCTTGAAAACAGCACAATTAAAACAAATGATTTTTGATAATAATTACATTAAGATTACACAAAGAAACACTTTAATTGAGCCGGGTGAAATAATTAATAATGGGGTTACTAATTATGATAGAATGATGCGCTGCTTATTATGATGCTCCAATACGCCTTATAAGATTTTTAATTTGTGTGTCCCAAAGTTGTTTTTGGCTTTCCATCTCCTTTTCATCAGCAAAATCTGTTATATATAATATAGTGTCGTCTGTAACTTCGGTCTTATCTATCCTGAATTCAAAATACTGGTCTTTATCGTAATAATCCCAGCGGTACCGAATAAAATCATCATCTTCTGTAGAGATCAATTCAGCAGTTTCCATGCTTCCGTTCCATGTAAAAAAGTAGGTGTTTCCTTCATTATCCACTTCATCGGCAAACCATTGCTGCAAACCCGTTGGTGATATTAAAAAGTTATACAGCACCAATGGAGAGGAGCGTATCATGTATTCAAGAGTAAATTGTTTAGTTTTTCCCATTCTTCACAGTAATATTTGTGTCTTTATGCGGTTGCAAGTATAGCATAATTTAGTTTGTTACAAAATAATTCCCTGTTTTTTTTTCATGTCCTCCAAAAGATTACTCTGGTGTGGCTTTCAGGCAAATGTGAGAATTAGCCTATTTGCTTTTTCAACGCTTTTCCCACTTGCTTCAGCGCTCATTCTTTAACTTTGCGCCGCATATACATAATAATGTATCACACTTTTAAAAATAGAAAACTTAAAAATCTGATTGAACAATGAATAATACCTACGAAGAAAATCTGAAAGCATGGAACAAAAAGGAGAAAGATGCCACAGAACTCAGTTCCCTGGCAACACAATTATGGTTCGATAAATCAGTAGAGCTGATTATTTTCCGTCGCCCGCTTGTAGATGCAAGGGCAAGTGAGATCTTAAATCATCATTTATATGCTCAGCGGTTTTTGAATCTCCCGCTTGATATTGAGATCACACTGGCATTAACAAAAGCGATTGCAAAATTAGAGCTTTCCCCATCCAGAATAGATATGGGAAGATTAGGAAGCGAATGGCTGAAGGAAAAAACAAATTATGCAAATGAAGATGCATTTATTGCGGATAAATTAAACGGATTTATTGGTGCTGATAAGTTTGTATTGAAACCAAAAGATGTAATTCTATATGGTTTCGGAAGAATTGGAAGAATTGCTGCAAGAATTTTAGTTAATGAAGCAGGCAAGGGTGAGCAGTTGCGGTTAAGGGCAATTGTTACCCGTTCAAATTCTGATGAGGATATTAAAAAGAGAGCGAGTTTATTACGCAAAGATTCCATTCACGGAAAATTTCACGGGACTGTTGTGGAAGACCTTGAAAATAAAACATTGATTATTAATGGGCATACCGTTCAAATGCTTGCAATAAATAAACCTGAAGAAGCTGATTATACAAAATATGGAATTAATGAAGCATTGGTAATTGACAACACAGGGGTAACAAGAGACCGTGAAGGTTTATCAAAACATTTACTTGCAAAAGGTGTGAGCCAGGTATTATTAACTGCCCCCGGGAAAGGTGATATTCCCAATATTGTTCATGGAATTAATCATGAAACATTTGATCCTTCAAAAGAAAATATATTTTCTGCAGCAAGTTGTACAACAAACGCAGTTGTTCCAATTATTAAAGTTGTGGAGGATGCATTTGGAATTAATCATGGTCATCTTGAAACAGTACATTCATATACAAACGATCAAAACCTTTTGGATAATTTTCATAAAAAATATCGCAGGGGAAGATCAGCAGCGTTAAATATGGTAATTACTGAAACAGGTGCTGCAAGTGCAGTCACGAAAGTAATGCCCAATATGTCAGGAAAATTTACCGGCAATGCGATAAGAGTTCCTACTCCTGATGTATCTCTTGCAATTTTAAATCTATCGTTAAAAAGTAATATTACTGTTGACAGTATAAACGAAGTATTAAAAAATGCAAGCACCACCGGAAATCTTGTTGAGCAAATTGATTACAGTTTAAGTAATGAATTAGTGAGTACAGATTGTATTGGAAATACACATTGCGTAATTGTGGATGCACCTGCAACAATTGTCGCACCTGATGGAAAATCTGTTGTGTTGTATTGCTGGTATGATAATGAATTTGGATACACAAAACAGGTAGTTCGTTTAGCGAAATATTTGAGTGGGGTAATTAGATTGAGATATTATTAATCAATTGGCCGATTAGCTAATATGCTAATTAGCCAATTAATTCAAATTACTAAATTGATTATTTCAGGATTGTAAAAATATATTTATCATCGCCAATTGGCTAACCGGCTAATTGGCACATTGGCTAATTAAATAACATGTTCGAAAATTTAACCGACAGATTAGAATCCGCCTTTAAAAGTTTAAAGGGACAGGGCAGAATTTCAGAAATAAATATTGCCACTACAGTGAAAGAAATTCGCCGTGCATTAGTTGACGCAGATGTAAATTATAAGATCGCAAAAGAATTTACTGATAAAATAAAAGACAAAGCGATGGGTAGTGATGTGATCACTGCCGTTTCTCCCGGGCAACTGATGGTAAAAATTGTGCAGGATGAACTCACCGAATTAATGGGAGGCACACAGGCTGAAATTAATATTAAAGGTTCGCCGGGAATCGTTTTAATTGCAGGTTTACAAGGTAGCGGTAAAACAACATTCAGTGCAAAACTTGCCAATCATATTAAAAGTAAACTAGGAAGAAATCCATTACTTGTGGCATGCGATGTATATCGGCCTGCTGCGATAAATCAATTACAGGTATTAGGAGAACAAATTGGTGTGCATGTATATACTGATCCTGAAAATAAAAACCCTGTTGACATTGCGAAGAAGGCAATTAGTTATGCAAAAACAAATAGTTATAATGTTGTAATTATTGATACTGCCGGTCGTCTTGCAGTTGATGAAGAAATGATGAATGAAATTGCAAACATTAAATCCGCAGTTAATCCAACAGAAAGTTTATTTGTGGTTGATAGCATGACCGGACAGGATGCTGTGAACACTGCAAAAACATTTAATGATGTAATTAATTATGATGGTGTAGTACTCACAAAATTAGATGGCGACACAAGAGGTGGTGCTGCCATTTCAATTAAATATACCGTTAATAAACCAATAAAATTTGTAAGCCGTGGTGAGAAAGTAGATACGCTGGATATTTTTTATCCTGACCGGATGGCGCAAAGAATTTTAGGTATGGGAGATATTGTTTCCTTTGTTGAAAAAGCACAGGAACAATATGATGAAGAAAAAGCGCAGGAACTACAGCGCAAAATGCGCAAGAACCAATTTGATTTTGAAGATTTTCTTTCCCAATTAAAACAAATTAAAAAAATGGGAAATATGAAAGATCTTCTCGGTATGATCCCGGGTATAGGCAAACAAATTAAAGATCTTGATATTGATGAAAAACATTTTAAAAAACTGGAAGCTATTATTCAATCTATGACTCCTCAGGAAAGAAGAAATCCTGATGACTTAACCGGCACAAGAAGAAAAAGAATCGCAGACGGAAGCGGAAATACTATTATTGAAGTAAATCAATTTATAAAACAATTTGAAGAAATGCGAAAGATGATGAAGACGATGAATAAAATGGGTGGAACAAAAAATGCCGCAAAAGCTTTGGGCGGAATGATGGGGAAAAGATAAAATATTAATATTTACGATCTACAAATACTTTATATTTAAGAAGCCGGATATACTCCGGCTTTTGAATTTGATAAATATGAATTGAATAAATCAAATAACTTTACTATAAAAAAGTCTCAACATTTTTTAAGTTTCCTTTCTATTGCAACATTCTGAGAGTATAAACACTCAATAGTAAGTGAAGTATTTTATAAATTAAATCTTAATGAAGATCAATACAGGAATATTTATAGAATTACCAATCAAAAATAATATGGTTAAAATTCCCAACAGATAAAATGGAGAAACAAAAATATCCCAGTATAAATGGGTTGAGGGCACTCAGTATTATTATGGTTCTTTTTCATCATTTAAATATGCAAAATCATATTTTGGATAATCTGGTAACTTTAGATTGGTTAAGTCCTTTGTTATTTGTTTTAGAAGACGGACATCTGGGTGTAAATATGTTTTTTGTTATTTCTGGTTTTCTAATTACATCCTTACTAATACAGGAAGAAATAAATACAAAATCAATTTCCATAAAAAAGTTTTACATTCGACGAATTTTAAGGATTTTCCCTGCATATTATTTTCTCCTATTCGTATACTTTATTCTTCAACTTTTTTCCATCATTCAAATAAGTACTGCATCATGGATAACATCAATAACATACACAAAATATCTAAACTCGCAATTAGACTGGCCAACGGCTCATTTCTGGTCACTCAGCTTAGAAGAGTTTTTTTACTTTTTTTGGCCGCTTTGTTTTGTGATGGGAGCAAAAGTTAGAAAAAATATAATTATAAGCTTATTGATTATTGTACCTATTATAAGAATATCTATAGATTCAGCACCTTCAAATTTGACTAATACATTACTAGTGTTAAGCAGAATAGACGCTATTTCTATAGGTTGCTTATTTGCTATATATAAAGATACTATCATAAAAAGGTTCAGTCTGCATTGGACTAAACTATTCTATATTTCAATTCTGAGTTTATTTTTATTACGCTATGTGCCTTTTATAACAGACAACACACCCTTTAGCTTTATATTTTTAGCACTTGGTTTAACGCATGGGACGATAGCCAATTTTTTAATCGCACTTATAATGATGTATTCGGTATTTGGGTCTAGGGGAGCATGGTTTAAAATTCTTAATTTGAAAGTAATTAATTATATCGGTATATTATCGTATAGCATTTATTTGTGGCAGCAAATATTTATTAGCGGAAGTGACAATTGGGCAACAAAATTCCCACAAAATATTATATTCATATTCATCGCTGCTCTTCTCTCTTACACCTTTATTGAAAAACCTTTTTTGAAACTTAAGTCTAAATTTATTACATTAAAAAGATAAAACTGTTTTGAATTGGAAAAATTTTTTAACTTAGTTGTAAAAATTACTTATTTATAGAGTAAATTTTCGTGTAACAAAATAACTTTATTGCTTGAATGCGGGAAATAAAATATAATACAATTGGTGCAAATTATAATTCAACAGGCAAGGCTGACCGATTTCTAGTGAACCGCTTATTCCATTTATTACAACCCCAAATAAACAAGCTATATCTCGACATTGGCTGTGGAACAGGAAACTATACAATTGCATTAAACTTATACATAAACATATTTTTGAAATTTTCGAAGCCGGATATACTCCGGCTTTTGAATTTGATAAATATGAATTGAATAAATCAAATAACTTTACTACAAAACTCATGGCATTTTAATGTATCTTTTATTTTGAATGGCAACCTGATGTTGAAAATCACAAACATGACTAAATCACCACTTGAGCAAAAAGTCATATTTGCAATTTTAATTTCCTCTATTTTATTATCAGCCATACAATATATATATAATAGGAGTCTTTGGCTGGATGAAGCTGTGCTTGCGCTCAATATTATAAATAAAAACAGTTTCCAGCTTTTACAACCGCTTGACTACAACCAGGTAGCTCCTGTTTTGTTTTTGCAAATAGAAAAATTATTCTCTTTTATCATTCCCAATTCTGAATATGGGTTACGGTTATTTCCACTATTATGTTTTTGGGCAAGTTTATATTTCTTTTATAAAATTATTAAGCTACTCTTTACTGACAGCTATACAATTATTTTCGCCTTGTCGCTGTTTGTTTTTAATTCAACACTTATATATTATTCTAATGAAGTGAAACAATATATGGGTGATGTGCTGGTGTTAACTGCTATTTATTCTCTTGTATTACAAACAGATAAAAGAGAAAAAGATAAATATTATCTCCTTTGCATTGCGGGTACAGTAAGTATTTTCATATCCAATGCAGCACCTATAATACTATTCAGCACCGGAATGTACATACTGTATAACAATATTAAAAATAAAAGACCTGGTTTTAAGTACATTGCTGCTGTCTTTTCAATATGGCTCATTAGTTTTTTAGTTTACTATTATTGTTTTATTCATCAGCATCCAACAAAAGATATCATGATCGATTATTGGTCTGATGCAAAAGCTTTTATGCCAGCTAACCCATTTACTAAAGGCTTTTATGAATTTCTTTTCTCTAAGTTCAAAATGATGTTCACCTCCCTTCTTAATTTTAATTATATTGGGCTGTATTGTTTGTCGTTTTTATTTTTTGCAGGTTACATATTAACTCGCAAAAGAAAAAAAACAGGGGTAACTCTGCTTCTCCTCTTGCCAATACTTTTACATTTGCTGTTATCAGCTTTTAAATTATATCCTTTTGATGAAAGGCTTGTATTGTATTTATGCCCAATAATTATAATTGCAATAGCTTTTGGATTTAATTATCTGAAGGAATATATTTTCCATATTTCAAAAATTGAAAGATCGAGGCTTCTGCTCATTTTTGTTCCATTCATATTCCTTATAATATTCTTCACAAATTCATTTCCGATAAAAAATGAAGAAATAAAAACAAGCCTCAGTTATATAAAAAATAATATGCAGGCAAATGATAACATATATGTTTATTACAGTGCAATACCTGCTTTTACATATTATACCGATATCAAATTCTTTCATATTTCTTCTCCGATAATAAAAGGCAGTTCCAACAGGGGAAATAAAGAATTATATATCACTGAATTGCAAAATTGCACCGGCCGAACCTGGTTGTTATTCACCCATATATATGGCAAGGAAGAAAATTATATTGTTGAAAGATTAGATACGCTTGGTTATTCAAAAACTGAAGTATTCAATAATAAAGGAACAAGCGCTTATCTGTATTATTTTGGAGAATGAATTTCACTGTAAACATAATGACCTGGGAGATTATTTGTTTATTACAGCAGAAAAGAAAAGATATAGCTCCCCCCAATCTTCTATTCAAATAATCACCTCAGCACCTCAAACACTTTTGTAAAAACTTCTGCTTCAGACCTAATCTTCATTACGTAAATACCAGGTTTTATATCGCTTACATTAATGATATGAATATTTTCAGGTTCTGTAAGTGTATAATTCTTTATAATATTACCAGTTGTGTTGTAAATTGTTAATTCTGTAAAACTATTTGATGCGTAATTTTCTATTGTAAGCTCATCAGAAGCAGGAACAGGATATAATAATATTTTATCCGGCGAATCATCTTCTCTTAATACCATGATACCTTTTTGTTTTACCAGTGTACAGCTGTTGCCATACTGAATGCTGTTCTTAATAATGTATGCTCCGCCTGTAGAATAAGTATGTGGAGCAGGAATAAAGTCTTTTGTAATAATACCATCCCCAAAATTCCATGTTGAATTTGTATAGGTACCTGTAACAGAATAATCTATTACAGTTGCTGTGGTTCCACTTAAGGAAACATCAAAATTTACAACTGGTTTATTCGCTTGGTTTATGTAATAATATTCTGTTGCAAAGGCTATCAATTTATTTGTTTCATCATACACATGAAGATAAATCATAATTCTTTCATTAGTTGTAAAAACAGACGGCGGGATTGATGACATCAGGAAATTTAAATTTGGTCCGGTGTATAGAGCAGAAGTTAAGTTATTTGTCCATTCAAAGGTATACCCTGCAAAAGATGCAGGTGTTACGGGTATTCCTTCAGGATCATATAAATTAGCTTTTAATTTCAGTGTTGCCGAATATTTATATAAACAGGAAACTGATTTATTTATAATGATAGCAGTATGTGCTTTTTGAAGATATAATGAACTGTCGGGTAAAAACTGTTGCAAATAATTAATTACAGATGCATAATCAGGATCAGCAATTAAATTATTCCATTCGTTGGGATCTGTTTGCCGTTTCACTCCCACCTCATATAATTCTTCTTCCTGAAAACTTTCAGAAAGAACACAGTCATGTTCGGGATCACCTCCATCAGACTGATATTTTATATAAGAAAATTTATCAGATCGCACAGCATATTGCGGAAAACAGGAACACTCATTTGCCGGCTCTGCTTCCCAACTTATAAGTACAGGCCTTGACCATTTCAGAGAAGCATTATTAAGAATTGGAAGTAAGCTTTTACCATCAAGATAAGAAGTACTGTCAGAAAAAACAGGGTAGGGAATTCCTGCAAGATCACAAATTGTCGGATAAAGATCCAGCAACGCAACGGATTGATCGCAAACAACATTACCTGTCCTTCTTGGGTCAAAAATAATAAGTGGAACTCTTATATCGGTTTCCCAAAAACTGCGTTTCATCCAATGATGTTTTTCGCCCAGAGAAAACCCATTGTCTCCAATAAAAACAATGATAGTATTTTCTGCCAAACCGGGAATTGAATTCACGACATCAAGCAATCTTCCTATTTGCGCATCTATAAATTGAACGCCGGCCATATAAGCCATAACTGCATTTGCTCTTTTGCTTTCTACAATAATAAAATTTCTTTCTTCGTCTGTTAGAAGCGGATCAATTTCCGGTAATGATGTTAAACCCGATAAGTAAAAATTAAGGCTCATTTCCATGTCCCCCTGACCTGCTGCAACTTCTTTTCCCAGAGGCCCTAATGCATAATAATCTGCCCAACGTTCCGAAGGTTGGGGCGGTATAACTATACCATTATAAGGAAATGCGTTGAAAGGTTCATTATAGGGTTTAATAAATGGCTCGGAATAAATATCATGCAAATAAAATTCAGAATAATATTTCTCCGGGGCATATAAGTCAAGATGTGGAAGTGTTAATCCTAAAGCAAGAAAAAAACTTCCATCACATAAACTGATACTCCCTTCCTCTACATTGTGCAAAAAAGTAATAGCAGAATCAATTGTCCTGTAATCTTTTAATTGATCCTGCATAGAGCTGTCAACCAAACCCCAATTAAATTGTGTAATCCCTTCATTGATTGAATCGAGCACATCATCAAGGCTGTCAGAATTAGTAAAACCAAACACTTTACTCCATGATAAATCTTTAGCGCAGGGGTCGGGTGTTATTTTATCATAATCTTTTGCCCATTCATAATGAAATATCTTGTTAATACTTTGAGTAAAATAACCGTTGTTTTTTAAATGTTCAGGTAGTGTAATTACTTCCTCATTATTTTTTTCAATTGTAAAATTATCTCTGAAAGTGCTTAGGTACTGATCGTTTGAATATACTTGTGTGTATGCAGGGTCTTTTCCGCTCAACATACTTGTTCTTGAAGGAGCACAAACGGGGGAATTGCAATATGAGTTGGAAAATACATAGCCGTTTTCTGCCAGTGCTGAAATAGCAGGCGTTTGAATTTGAGGATGACCCCCAAGTGGTCCAATGTAATCATTCAGGTCATCTGCAACAATAAAAATAAAGTTGGGTTTTTCCCCGGTGGTTTGTGAATATGTTGCAATGCAGTGTAAAAGGAAAAAAATAGAAAGAAAATGATTTTTCATAGTCATTTTATTTAGATACACAAAAAGAACCCTAAAATACAAGAACTTTGAATAAAAAAACAATCCGTGTTTTCTATTCGCACAGCATTATTTAAAATAAATATTGTAAACTAAATAAATAACTTTATAACATAAACCCAATACCGCTCTTAAATTTTATTTTTTATTTGTATGGCAACATAGTGTGGACGGAAATTTAATGATGAGTAAAAAGTACATCCCATACCAATGTTAAAGCAAAAGGGTTGAAACCACAGAAAAAATAAAAGAGATTACCCATGAAAAGGATTGACATTGCTTTTGAATTTGAAGACCTTGCATGTTTTCCCAATACTATCAGGGAAAGCATGACAGATTTTTTGCGCTACTTTTTAACTGCTGTAAATTTTTATAAACCCATTATCCCTATTATAAATGAAGCATTGAATGAAACCGCTACAGATCAGATTATTGATCTGTGTTCTGGTGGCGGAGGTCCTGTTGAAAAAATATTAGATGAGTTGAAAAAAGAAACCAATAAGGAAATTAAAATACTGCTTACAGATAAATACCCAAACAAAAATGCCTTTGAGTTTTTAGCGAAAAAAACAAATGCAGAAATTTCTTTTTCAAATATTTCCATTGATGCAACAAATGTCCCGCCGGAGATGAAAGGGTTCAGAACCATTTTTTCGGGGTTCCATCATTTTAATGAACCACTTGCAAAATCTGTAATTAAAAATGCTGTTGACTGCAATACAGGCATTGGTATTTTTGATGGCGGTGATAAAAATATTTTCCTCATTATTGGTATCATCTTATTTCAACCTATTGCTTTTTTTCTTTTCACACCTTTCTTTAAACCTTTCAGGTTCTCAAGAATATTCTTTACTTACATCATACCCATTATTCCGTTGTGTACAATTTGGGATGGAATAATATCTATTTTGCGTTTGTATAACCCAGCAGAACTTTTACAAATTGCTAAAGAAGTTGAAAATGAAAAATATATTTGGCAGGCAGGAAAGGTGAGAAACAAATTAGGAATGCATGTAACTTATTTAGTTGGATACCCGGTAAAATAAAGTCATTGAAGAAATAAAATCTATTCCACTCTGCCTGCAAGCAGATACAAAACAGCCATTCGTATCGCCACACCATTTTCAACCTGCTGCAGAATAATAGATTGTTTGCTATCTGCTACATCCGTAGTTATTTCCACTCCACGATTAATAGGCCCGGGATGCATTATAATGATCTCTTTATTTAATGCATCCAGCATTTCTTTATTTACACCGAAGTATAAAGAATACTCCCGCAAAGACGGAAAGAATTTTATATCCTGACGTTCCAATTGTATGCGTAAAATATTTGCAACATCGCACCAAGCTAAAGTTTCTTTAACATCATAAGAAACTTTCACTCCCATACTTTCAATAAATTTGGGCATCAGTGTCGGCGGTCCGCAAACAGTTACTTCAGCGCCAAGTTTTTTTAAACAATGAATGTTAGAACCCGCAACTCTTGAATGTAATATATCGCCAACAAGTGCAACCTTCACTCCTTTCAGATCTTTTAACCGCCCACTTTTTTTCTCTCCGAGCTTTTCCATCATACTGTATGCATCCAATAATGCCTGTGTGGGATGTTCATGTGTTCCGTCTCCCGCATTAATAATATTTGCATC
>JACMJP010000341.1 GCA_014380545.1 Chitinophagales bacterium
CGGCCAAAAGAATTGCCGCCACGGCAAGTGTATTTATTTTTGTAAATTCAGTTGCAGGTATTGCGGGACAATTAACAAATCTTCAACCTGGTATTAATTATACACGAATCGCATTATTATGCATTGCAGTATTTTTGGGTGGACAAATTGGTTCACGTATGGGAGCTTTAAAATTTAACCACCTTGTTATAAAGCGCCTGACAGCGATACTTGTTTTTGCTGCAGGGATCGAAGTATTATTTAAGCACATTTAAGTAATAAATTTATTAAATGAAAATTCTGGCATTTGGTATTGTAAAAGACATATTCAGCAATTCAATAGTTGAGATTGATCTTAAAGACAATGCAACTATTGATGAATTAAAGATTTTGCTGGAGCAAAAGTATCCACGGCTTAATCAATTGGGCTCCTATATGGTCGCAGTGAATAATGAATATGCATCGGCAAGTGACGTTTTACATAAAGGTGATGAAGTTGCTGTTATTCCGCCTGTAAGTGGTGGCTGATGTTTTATAAGAAAAATACAAATTGAAGATTGATATAAAAATATCAGGTGAGCCTTTGAATATTCAGTCATGCATTGATTGGGTAATGTCGCCAGAATGTGGTGGCATTAATGTGTTTATTGGTACGGTAAGAAATTTAACAAAGGGAAAGAAAGTTATACGGCTTGAATTTGAAGCTTATGAATCTATGGCTATTGGTGAAATGAATAAAATTGCAGAAGATGTTTTAAAAAAATGGCCTGTTCAAAAGATATTAATTCATCATCGTACAGGAATATTACAAACGGGTGAAGTGCCTGTTGTTATTGTTGTTGCAGCAGCACATCGGGATGCTGCATTTGACGCCTGCCGTTATACAATAGATACTTTAAAGCAAACTGTTCCTATCTGGAAAAAAGAAGTATTCGAAGACGGGGAGACATGGGTGGCAGCTCACCCCTGATCAGCTTCCTGCCAGGCTTTTAATCCGCCTTCCAAAGAAAAAATATTTATACCCGGAAATTTATTGTTAAGAAGTTTAACAGCTTCACCGCTTCTCTTACCGGACGAACAATACATAACAATAGGTTTTCCGTTATGGAGATGAAGCATATTTTTTTCAAGTTCGTTTACAGGGAAATTCCTGCCTCCAATATTAAATAAATTATGTTCTTCCAAAGTCCTTACATCTACTAATTCATATACATCTTTATTAATTGCTCTTTTTAAATCCTTCGCCGAAATAACAGGCTCAGCAAGGGTTTCTGGTAAGGCAGTAATATTTGTTTTGGTAACACTCCCCACTTTAATAATACGGCTCTGCATAGTTTGTGCATCGAACATTAGGATTTTCCCGGCAAGTAATTCGCCTGTTTTGGTGAGATATTTTATTACTTCATTTGCCTGCATGCAACCTATTATTCCTGCGAGAGTTGGCATCACGCCGCCGTCGGCGCAATCTGGCACCTGGGCTGGATTTACGTTTGGAAAAAGATCCCTGTAGTTGGGTGTCCTTGTGTTATCACTATTCGACATATTCCATATAGATACCTGTCCTTCATACTGATAGATCGCTCCATACACTAAGGGTTTTCCGGTCAATACACAGGCATCATTCAATAAATATTTTGTATCAAAATTATCAGTGCAATCCAATACAATATCATAAGGCATTATAATATCCATTACATTTTCAGAAGTAATTTTTACATCATGTGGGATGAGGCTTATGCCGGGATTCTGCTGTCGTAATTTTTTACCTGCAACAGCCACTTTCTTTGAGCCAACTTCAGCAGGCGTATATAATACCTGGC
>JACMJP010000342.1 GCA_014380545.1 Chitinophagales bacterium
AACATTACAGTGTCAGAAGCCTGCATATATTTTTCAAAAAAATCTCTTTCACCATGTGGTCCCTTCATCTCTGTAATAAACATTTTCACCCCATGATAAAGTATATCAGAAGAATCTTCCTCCATCCTTACCGTGAATTTCATATTGCCGGGCAACGAAGAGTCTCCTGTGATCAATACATCATGTGGCAATGAATCATCAGTAGAAAATTTTCTAACTATTTTAATTGAATCATTTTCTATGCTGTAACTATCTTCTGTAACAGTTTCAATTTTGAAACCTTTTGGATTATTTAATATCGGGTTAATAAGATTTTTTGTAATGAGAGAATCTGTTACTCTTTCTCTTGCAGAAACAAATTGATCTAACAGATCTTTCTGCAACTCCATCTTCTCAGCAGTATATTCCGATTGTAGCCATCGTAAAATAAAAAGCGTAAGCAGGGATCCGCTTATGATCATTAATGATAATATCTTATTTATTCTTTTCAATACTTTATTTAATTGCAAAAATACACTGTTAAGAAATGTGAATTCTTCCGGTTAACCTTAATTAACCTTAATTAGCCGGCCATTAACTGTAAACCGCAATGGGATGAAATATTTTTGCTCAAAACTTATAAGATGAAAAAAATACTATTTGCTCTAACAGTGATCTTTTCTGCAGTTTTACTCAATGCTCAAAATGCAGGAACAATTACTTATACAGAAACAATGAAGCTGCAATTAAATTTTGAGGGAAATATGCCACCGCCTCCCGGTTTGCCAACTGAACATGTAAATCATACCATTCTTTATTTTAATGATGCAGCATCGTTATACACAAATGATGAAAGTAAAAATGAAGGCGATATTAATATTGATGAAATATCAGAAGATGGCGGAAGAATGATATTAAGAATGGATGCGCCGCAAAATGAAGTGTATTGCGACCTGAAAAATAAAACTGTTACGAGGTTCGAGGATTTTATGCAAAGAAAGTTTTTAGTTGAAGGGGATATGAAAACACTTAACTGGAAATTCACCGGTAATCAAAAAATGATATTAAATTATCCATGCATGGAAGCAGTGCTGCAGGACAGCACAGAAAAAGTTGTCATCTGGTTTTCTTCAGCACTTCCGGTTTCTGTTGGGCCTTTAAGGTATTACGGTTTGCCCGGTGTTGTGCTGGAAGTAAATATAAATGATGGTCAGGAAATAATTACTGCAAATGAAATTAATAAAAAGGTGGATGCTTCAAAGATTAAAAAACCGAAAGACGGAAAAAAGGTAACGCAGGAAGAATTTCAAAAGATCGTTGATGAAAAGATGAAAGAGATGGGTGTTGAAGGCGACGGGCATCAAATTATGATCAGGATAGAAGAAGATTAATTTTAAACGCATAAAAATTAAATAATGTACAGAATAATAATTATTATTTTCATTTTATCTTCTGCATCTCTTTTTGCACAACAAAATTTAAAAGGATATGCTCTTGATGGAGAAGGAAAACCGGTTCAATATGCAACAGCGGCATTATTAAAAACCGAAGATTCCACTCTTGTGAATTTCGGTATAGCTGATGAAAGCGGAAAATTTGAAATTAAATATGTTGGCGCAGGTAAATATTTATTTCAGCTTTCGTTTGTTGGGTTTAATACGTATGATACATTAATTGCCGTTCCAAACAAAACAGGAGAGCTTGGCATTTTTATTTTGCAACAGAAAAATGAATTATTAAATACAGTTGAAATAAAAGGGGAAAGAACTCCATTAGCAATTAAAGGAGATACAATTGAATATAATGCAGGCGCATTTAAAACACAGCCTGATGCAAGTGCGGAAGATCTATTAAAGAAATTGCCGGGTGTTCAGGTTGATGAAGCTGGAAATATACAGGCGCAGGGTGAGGATGTGCAACAGGTTTTAGTAGATGGAAAAGAATTTTTCAGCAGTGATCCGACAGTTGCAACAAAAAATCTTCCTGCTGATGCAATTGATAAAGTGCAGGTATATGATAAATCATCTGATGAAGCAGAATTTACAGGAGTGGATGATGGTATGAGAAGCAAAACAATTAATTTATTATTAAAGGAGGATAAAAAAAGTATGTGGCTCGGAGATGCAAAAGCAGGCTATGGAACAGATGATAAATACCAGGTGAATGCAAAAGCATATCGTTTCACGAAAACAAATCAGTTTGCTGTGATGGGTATGCTGAATAATATTAATCAATTCGGTTTCAGTATTCATGATTATATTGATTTTAATGGTGGCATCGGAGCAATGATGCAGGGGGGAGGTTTCAGAATTGAAACCGGAAGTGCTGATGAAATGCCAGTAAATTTCGGCCAAAGTGTGGATGGATTAATTACATCAGGTGCTGCGGGAATTAATTTTACGCATGAGCCAAAACCGGGAAATCGTTTTAATATCAGTTATCTCGGCAACGGATATGAAAAAGATCTTGTTCAAAATACTTTCACTCAAAACTTCAAACCGGACTACTCATTCAATACAAATGAAGATGTAAATGAAATAACAAATAATTATTATCAGAGGATGAATTTTAATTTCAGGAATAAACCGGATACCATGCAAAGTATTTTTGCAAATGGTGCTGCCTCTTTAAGTTATGGAGATCAAAATAGCAAATTATTTACAGAAACATTTTCTGCAGATTCTTTAGTGAATGCGCTCACAAGTAATACCTATGATAAATCAAACAGCATGAAGGGAAATGCTGACGTCAGTTATATTCATAAAACAAAAAGCAACTGGAAGTATTTTAAAGCAAATGTTTCTGCATCTGCAAAAACTTCTTTGAGCGAAACGCAATGGAATAATCTCACACAATATTTTGATACAGGAACAGAAATTCAGGATGATGCGTATCAGAATAACACAAATTACCTGGTTGACTATTCCGCAACTATATTAGGTTCATTAAAATTAAATAGTAAATATTATCTTGATCCTACCATTTCTGCAGGCGGAACGAAAGAAGAATTAAACCGTGAACAGGGAAATTTACTTACTGAAGATATCCTGATAGATTCATTGAGCCCTGATTTTTTGAGAACTAATATCTGGCTCAAACCCGGCATCGCTTTGAAATACAGTACAAGAAAAACTCAATATAAAATTTCTCTTGCAGCAGAGCATATCATTCTTGGAAATACCTTAAACGAAATTGAAACTGAAGATAGAAGTTATTTATATTTTTTGCCGCAAATTACTTTTGAGAAGGATATTAAAAGAGGAAGACATATCCGTTTGATGTATCAAAGTGAAGTGAATGCGCCAACAGCTGCACAACTATTGCCTGTAACAAATTATATCAACCCGCTTTCACTATATACAGGAAATGCAGAATTAAAACCCGAATATTATCATGGTCTGCAATTTAACTGGATGCTGTTTGACGAATTTTCATTTACATCATTATTTACGCATTTGAATGCAGGCTATACACAAGACAAAATAAATTATGCAAAAACAATTCATGCCGATCTCAGTCAGTCGCTTACATTAATAAATGTTCCCTCATATTATATTGCTTCAGCCGGTGCTGAATTTTCGACGCCTATCCGTAAGCTGAAAATAAATTTTAATCTTTCACTCGATGAGAATTATAACAGAGGTATTAATTATGTGAATGATATTGAAAATACAATTGATGCATTTACACATACTGCAAGGATCAGTTTTGATAATCGGGGAAAGGATAAATTGGATGCAAGAATAGGAGCATCTGTAAAATATACACAGTCAAATTATTCAGTTGAAACAAACAGCGGTAATTATTTTACAAATACACTATTTGTTGAAGCGGATTATACTCCTTTCGATAGCTGGCGTTTTTCTTTTGACGCAGATATTGACACATACCAGGTTGAAGGTTTCCAGGGGAGCATAACTGTTCCGTTATTGCAAGCGGAGATAACAAGATTTATTTTAAAATCGAATAGGGGCACAATTTCTTTAAAAGGATATGATCTGCTGAATAAAAATATTGGTATCTCCCAAAATAGTGCATATAATTATTTACAACAGCAGGAATCAAATACTATCGGCAGATATTTTATGCTGAGTTTTAAATACAGAATTAATAAAACGGATATCAATGATGGAGTGAATGTTGAAGTGAATGGCAGGTAAATAAATTATTACAACAGTATTAATTAGTATATAGCAAATGGAGCCTTCCGATTTCGGGAGGCTTTAGTTTAGAACCACAGGCTTATATTTGCAACCTCATGAATTAATCATCAATCAAAACTATTAATGAAAATTCTAATTACAGGTGCATGCGGAATGGTAGGTTCACATATGGTGGATGTGTTCCATGCACAGGGAGGTCATGATATTATCGGCACTTATTATAAACCTACTACTGACCTAAGTGACATTGCAGGCAAGGCAAAATTAGCTGAATGTGATGTTCGATATTATAAACGCCTTCTTGAAATTATTTCTTCAGAAAAACCCGAGCGCATTTTTCATCTTGCAGCACAAAGCTATCCTACAGTTAGCTGGGAGCGACCGCAGGAAACAATGGATGTGAATGTGAATGGGACAATAAATGTTTTTGAGGCAGTGAAATTTGTGCGTAAGCTTGAGGCAGATTATGATCCTGTTGTTGTTGTTGCATGCAGCAGCGCAGAATATGGTTTATCATTAACGCCCGAAAATGCACCTGTGAAAGAAGACACAGCTTTGTTGCCTTTGCATCCCTATGGTGTGAGTAAAGTGGCTCAGGATCTTTTATCATTTCAATATTTTCAGAATGATAAAATAAAAACAATCCGGGCAAGAATATTTAATACAACAGGACCGAGAAAAGCAAATGATGTTGTTGCAGATTTTACAATGCGGGCTTACCAGATTGAAAAAGGACTTCTTAAAAAATTAAGAGTTGGAAATTTATCAACGAAGAGAGCAATTACGGATGTAAGAGATCTGGTTTCTGCATTAATTCTTTTGAGTGAAAAAGGAAAATGGGGTGATGCATATAATATTAGTGGAAATAAGGTGTATGAAATAAGAGATATAATTCCCATTATAGAAGAAGCAATAGGGATGAAAGTGGAAACAGAAGTTGATCCTGCATTATTGCGCCCCACAGATGAGCCAATTATTTATGGTGATTCAACTAAATTAAAAAATGATACGGGCTGGAAACAAACGTATGATCTGAAAACTACGATTAAAGATATGATTGATTATTTGAGAAGTAAGCAGTAAGCAATGGCAATCATCTGTCGACATAGAAATAAATCTCTATAACAAAATAAACATCAGCGAATATCAGCGTAATCTGCGGGAAAATGTTAAAAAGAACAAAACTTTTCGATCTCGATTTTATTAACGATACAAATTTTGATGCAACAATTGCATCAATGCTTAATTTTAAAAACGAATATGATCCTGAAGGAAATAAATTCCCGTTATTATTTACACCCAATGTGGATGATGTAGTTAAGCTCAATGAAAAAAGATATGCTGATCTTGCAGAAATATTAAAACGATCTTATTATTTATTGCCCGATGGGCAACCCATTATCTGGGCAAGCAAATTATTAAACAAAAAGCTTGGCAGAAGATTACCCGGCAGCGAATTTTTTCCTTTATTATGGAAGGAAATAATCAAACATAACAAAAGAATAATGGTTGTTGCACCCAATAACGAGGTAGGAGAGTTGTTGAAAAAAGAATACCCAGCGCTTGAATATTATGTACCACCTTTTTTTGATGTAAATAATAAAGAGCAATTAAATAATGTTATTGAAGGAGCAAAAATTGTTTTTGATAAGGTAAAACCTGAATATGTTTTTATTGGAATTCGTTTTCCAAAACAAAATCATATTGCACTTGGGTTAGTTGACCATGTGAAAAATTTACAACTTACCACTCAGCAACAAATGCCATTATTTTTATTGATGGGTGCTTCGTATGAATTTTATCTTAACTTAAAAAAACGGGCACCGAAATTCTGGCAAAAGATAGGAATGGAATGGTTTTATCGGTTTACCCAGGAGCCGGGAAGATTATTTAAAAGATATTTTATTGATGACATGAAATTTATCCCTATATTTTTCAGGGAGATGCGAAAAAAATAATTCATTCATAAAGAAACATATAAACTGCTGCAGGCCCTAAAAGAAAAATTAACCAAACTATAGTATAAATAAATTTTCCTGTTCCCGTTAGATCTAAAAGTATTTTTGATCCTAATACAGATTTTATTAAACCTGCTATTTGTTTTTCTCTCATGTCGGGCTCATATATTTTTCCATCAATAGTTTTAAAAACAGGATGATCTGCAATAACTTTTTCTCTTATGCGCCAATATTCTTCATCTGTGAGTTCATCAAAATTTTTTGAGTAAGAAATATTTTCAGCCTCCAGGTCTTTTTGAACGGCTTTTGTTTTTATGCGATTGCGCAGTGAAAGCAAAAGAAAAAACGGAACAATTAAAAATATATAGGTTTCAAGCCTGAATGCAATAAAAATCAAGGCAATGATTGAGACAATGAGGAAAATCGTTTGTAATGTCGTACTCTTGTTCATAAATAATGTACTTACAAGGTTTCCACCATCAAGCGGGCTTATTGGCAGGAGATTAAATACATTCAGAAAAAGAAATATCATGGAGGCCCTGTATAAACTATCATTATTTGTCTGCATCGCAATAAAAAATAAAACCAGACCGATAATAATACCGGGAACAGGGCCGGCCAATAAAATAACTGCTCTTTGGTTTTGTGAAATTTCAGTTTTATTGCCTGAGACAAAAGCACCAAGCAGCGGAATAAAAAACATTTTAAGATCAGTATAATTAAAAAACTTCATTGCAAGCAAATGCCCTGATTCATGAATAAAAACAGCTGCAACAAGTACTAATGTAAATTCAATATCGCTGTCAAAAAAATAATAAAAGGCGACAATAAATAAAATAAGGCTTACGAGAGAGGGCACAACACTGTTATAATTCATGCTTTCAAATGTGGGCTTGGGTGGAAACACATGTTTCTCTGTTACTATAATTTCTTCCATACATAACTCAATACAAACAATTTACTTTTTTTGTTATACGGCATCATACGTTTCACTGAAGAAATGGGATAAAGCCATTATTTTTATTCTTTATCAGGAAACATGTATGTTGCAAATTTAATTCTTTTGTCTTGTTTTGTACTTTTGCGGGAATAGAGTGTATGCGAAACCTGACATTGTTAATATTATTCTGTTCCTCTTTTGAGATGCAGGCCCAGCTTCCGGGTTATGAAATATATTATATGTATATAGGCAGTAATGAAGATTCAGGATATGTTTATTCTGAGCCATTAAATATTACAAACCTTGCCGGGTATGATAACCAGCCTTCTTTTTCAAAAGATGGCAGTAAAATTTTATATGCCTCTATACGGGATGAAAAACAATCTGATATTTATGTTTACGATTGTAATACAAACACAACAAAACAATTTACAAATACAATTGAAAGCGAATATTCACCGGAGGTTTCCCCTGACGGGAAATATATTACTGCAGTGAGAGTGGAACAAGATTCTTCGCAGCGACTGTGGCAGTTTAAACAAAAAAATAAAAAACCGAAAGTATTGCTGCAGTATATTTATGATGTAGGATATTATTGCAGGATCAATGCAGATAAAATTGCCCTATTTCAATTACCGGAACCCTTTACATTAAAATTGGCAAGTGCAATAAACCAGAATGCAAACATAATTGATAAAAATATTGGCCGATGTATTAAAATGATACCTGGCGAAAATGCATTTTGTTATATTACTAAAGATGATACACTCGCATGGACAATAAGAAAATTTGACCTGAGCACAAATGATATTTCTTTACTTACAAATATTGATGTTACAGCAGAAGATTTTGCATGGTACAGGGATGGGAATTTATTTATGGCTGAAGGCTCAACCATTTATTATTATGATTATAATGAAGACAATACATGGTTTAGATTTGATGATTTTTCTAAATTTGGAATTGAAAAAATTTATCGCATTGCATTCAGCCTCGATGGAAACTGGATGGCTTTTGTAGCAGAAGAAACAATTCGAAAGTAAACTTTACGTTATTAGTAGTCGTGATACATATACTATGAGTGTGATCCTTTTCCCAACAGATTTTTCAGGATATTCTGAAAACGCATTTCAATATATTCTGCACTTTGCCGACAGGTTGCGGGCGAAAATAATATTCCAATATGTAATGCCTGTGTCAGAAAAAACATCTTCTAAAGTAAAAAAATCTACGGCTGAAGAGGATGACAGATATAAAAATGCTTTACAACAAATTCATGAATTAAAATTTCGTGCTGCAGATTTTGCTTTCAGGCAGGATTGTGAAATCGTTACTGATCATATTATTTGTGAAGGAGATGCTGCTGATGAAATATTAAAGGCTGCAAAAGAAATTAAACCTTTAATGATAGCAATAAGCACAAACGGCTATAATGCAAAAAGCACAATGCATGTTGGCAATACTACCGCAACAGTTTTAAAAAAATCAAAATTTCCCATGCTGGTTATTCCTGAACATGCTTTTTATAAAAAGGTAAATAACATAGCACTTGTTACTGATCTTGATGAAAGAGATGAATCATTAATTTATAAACTTATGATAACAGCGGCCTTATTTAAAGCGAAGGTGCATGTGTTTCATCTTGACCAGAAAAAAACGAAAGGCGCACAACAGGTAGTAGAATATTTAAGTTTAGTATTCAAGTATCCTTTGCAGATTCATAAATTATCTTTTCAGCCTGTTCAATCAAAAGCCATTGCATCCGGTATTGATAAATATATAAAACAGCATACTGTTGACCTGCTATGTATGGAACATCATAAATATTTTTTTCCTGAATTATTTGAAGTAAAACATGCAGATAGAAAAAATTTCCAAAATAATATTCCTACCCTTGTTTATTACGATGAGATATAAGATTTAAAAGTTCAAAGGGGTTGTTAAACCTTTGCTCAAAGTTCTGTAAAAATGATTCGCAACTGGCAATTTATACTGCGTACTAAACTGCATGTAAGCGGAATGACTTTGTTCCCATTTATACTTGTGCGAAAAAAAGAACTGCTGCAGGATAAAACATTTGTTAATCATGAACACATCCATCTGCGGCAGCAACTTGAATTATGCATTCTGCCTTTTTATATATTGTACGGATTAAATTATTTGCTGAACAGGTTGAAGTATAAAAACCATGATACTGCTTATCGAAATATTATATTTGAAAGGGAAGCTTATCGTAACGAAAAAGATATTACCTATCTGAAAAATAGAAAATTCTGGAATTGGATCCACTATTTCTCCTGATTTGTTTATAATCGGTTTCTCCATAAACGTTTTCTCCGTAACTTTATGTTTAGAATTAAAATTATGCAGAAATTAATTTACCTTTTTTCATTCTTCCTGACAGTACCTGTATTATTTTTTTCATGTGATGAAAAAGTAGCGGATGACAATCCGGATAATGCTATTGCTTATTACCCTATGCAGACCGGAAAGTATGTTATATATGATGTTGATTCAACGATTTATAATGAAACTACTCCTGATGAAACGCATCACTGGCAAATTAAAGAAGAAATTGTAGATACATTTTATGACCTTGATAATATATTAAATTACCGGATAGAAAGATACCAGCGTATAAACGATTCAGCTGCGTGGGCATTACAGGAAGTGTGGAGTGTGCGGGACGTAAACGGCTCCATTGAAAGAGATGAGAACAATCTGCGTTTTGTAAAATTAATTTCTCCGGTTTCAGTTAACAGGCAATGGAATGGTACTATTTATCTTGGTGATTTGGATAGCCTGCCTTTTGAAATTGGCTGTAATAAATTAAGTTTTCTTGAAGACTGGGATTATACTTATATAACCGTTGATAGTTCAGTAACTATTAATGATATGTTATTTGACAGCACCCTGACAGTATTTCAGCAAGGTGCTGATAACTTGCTTGAACTTAACTATGCAATTGAAGTTTACGCAAAGGGAGTGGGTATGGTGAAAAAAGAATTTTATCATTATACATCGCAAATTACGGACGATATAAACTGGGAAGATAAGGTTGAATGCGGGTATAAATATTTGATGACGGTAGTTGAGTTTAATTAATATGATAATTACCTGATTATTATTTGTTGTTAAAAATGTTGAATGAGAATTTTATTTACACTTTTTATTGCATGTAATTTTATAAATTCTTTTGGACAATCCCTAAACATTAGGAGCTGCAGGGATGAGTCTACAGAATATTTTATTGATGGAGTAAGAATAGAGGGCGTTTTAAAATTACCTGATAGTGTAATTGAAAAATTGGAAGTAATAACCGGAAGCCTCCCTCAAAATTTTAATAACTGGTATCCAGGTGTTAATGAAACTTCCGAAATAATTCATGAAAATCCTGTCGGCAAATACTGGGTATATTTTACAGATAAAAATAATTCTATATATAATGTAAATAAACCTGGAGAATATCTTACTCAAAAGTCTATTGATCGCAGAACTAAATTTGATATTGATGTGACTGTTCAGGATATTCCAGTGAATAAAAATTATATTGCGCAAATAAAAAATACAGGTGCAGAAATTGTTATTGAATCAAGGTGGCTGAATGCTGTGAGTGTTAATATTTTTTCTGATGAACAAATGATAGCAATCTCTCAATTATCATTTGTAAAAGACATTATTCCTGTAAAAAAATATCGCAGTAAATTGGAAGAATCTCCGGATATTCCATACAATAATACTTTCCGCTTATCAGGCGATGCAATTTCTTTTTATGGCGCATCTGCAAATCAATTCACTATGATAAATGGTGATTTTTTACATAACCTCGATTACCGTGGCGAAGGAATAACGATAGCAGTTATTGATGGTGGGTTTTATGGAGTTGATAATGGAATTGGTTATCAAAGTTTAAGGGATAAAGATCAAATACTCGGCGTATATAATTTTCCTGATAATAATGAGAACGTCTATTTCTCAAGTTATCACGGTACATGGGTACTCGGAATTATGGCAGCAGATATTTCCGGCTCTTATGTTGGTTCAGCACCAGATGCAAATTATTATTTATTTCGGTCTGAGGTTGTAGATAGTGAAAGGGTGGTGGAAGAAGATTATTGGCTTGCTGCTGCAGAGCAGGCAGATTTTGTTGGTGCAGATATAATTAATTCATCACTTGGATATACAACGTTTGATGATTCAACAGAAAATCATACTTATGCCGACATGGATGGCAATACAACGGTAGTAACTAAAGCTGCGGATTGGGCAGCGGGTAAAGGAATTTTAGTTTGTAACAGTGCAGGCAATGAAGGCGACAGTGAATGGCATTACATAGGTGCACCTGCTGACGGAGATAGTGTGTTTACGATTGGCGCAGTTGATAATTTTGGCAATTATGCTTCATTCAGTTCAACGGGACCAACTTATGACGGAAGAATTAAACCCAACATTGCGGTGCAGGGCGCTAATTTCCCAATCTTAAACCCGGATGGAACAATTGGAATTGGTGGAGGAACTTCTTTCGCATCACCACTTGCTGCAGGTGCTGCTGCATGTTTATGGCAAGCGTTTCCTGAAAAAACAAATATGGAAATAATGCAGGCAATGCAAAAAAGTGCATCCCAATTTAATGATCCGGATTCCTTGCTGGGGCATGGAATTCCTGACCTTGCACTAGCTTATATGAATTTGAAAGGGATGGAAACGGATGGTGATGGATTAAGTATGCAAATATTCCCAAACCCTGTTGAAGATGATCTCTTTCTTTTTATTTACAATACTATTCCCGATGAAACAATATGTTACATATATGATATATCCGGGAAAAAAGTTTTTGAATACAGACTACAGCAATCTGATATAAATTATAACGCAATTCGCATTGACGCAGCAAAAGGTCTTGCTTCGGGAGTGTATATATTAGCGCTTGATATAAATGGAGTAGTGGAAACAGAAAAGATTTTTGTTAAATAATACTGCAAGTCGATTTGTCCTGAAAAATTATAATTTAATTATGTTTTAGGGATTACCTGGAATATAGAGCCCCCTTTAATGAATATAATTTATTTTTGCCCAAAGGAAAACAGGAGAGTTGAACTCGAATTATATTTATAATAATTCTTAATAGATAATAAATTTTTCATACAAACACCGTTTGATAGTTTTATCAAACGGTGTTTGTTTTTGCCTGAATGTTATTCTCAGGTAATTTTATTTAAATAAATGTGTATTATTTATTTTGAAAAAAAATTTGTGAGACTTTCACCAATAATAGATGTCCATCCTTCAACAAAATTCTCTCTTGCAAAGTCAGGAATTGTAGCAGGAAATGTTTCAAGACCTGCATGTGTTAATTTTAAAATAGTTTTATTTCCATCCGGAGATAATTCAAATGTTACAAAAGAATTTCCTTCATAACCTTCATATCGCCAGCTATAGGTTAATTTCTTTTGCGGAACTACTTCAGTTACTTCACAAATATGCACATACTCCTTGTCTCTGTCTTTACCCTCACCTACAAACTGAAATTTAAAACCTGCTTCAGGTTTAAATTCTTTAAGGTCAAAATACCATTTTTTCATATCATCCTTGTTGGTAATTGCTTTCCAAACTTTTTCAACAGGAGCATCTATCGTCCTTTCAATTGTAAATGGTTGATTATTCATATAATTTTTTTGGTCCTTTATTTTTTCTTCTTATTAAATGTAAGCCCTTTTTCAGCAAATGCTTTTCTAATTTGTTCAAGAGCATTTGGACCGATGCCATGAAGCTTTGCTAATTCTTCTTCTGTTAGTTTTGATAATTGTTTTAATGTTTTTATTCCTTCATTAGTTAATGCCCGCTGTGCAGGTTTTGCTAATTTAACCGGGAGATTATCATTAGCCTTTTTATCATCAGACATGTTGTATTATTTTTTTTTCAGTTTTTTATTTATCATCACACCTTATCTTCAGTTAAAAGATTAATTGCTTTTTCAATACGCCTTTGTTTTGTTTCTTCTGTTTTAGCATCTTTAATTGGAATTATAAGCCATTGTTTTTTGCTGTTTGAAAGGGATTCAAACTTTTTCTTTGCATCTGCATTATTATTTAATACTTTTTGAAATTCCTGCGGCACTTCCACAATGCGTACTTCAGTATCTAATTCAATGAATACATCCACTTCATCTCCACCTTCCACACCAGCACCTTTGCGATGTTCAGCACTAACTCCAACCATGAATGCACCACCCATAACAGCAATTGTATTGCGATAAGTATAACCATTAATTGTTATACGGACAGGTGGTCGTTTTCCTGCTCCCAGACTTTCAACTATTTCTTCCGGAATTTTTATCCCTGTTGCTGTTTTTCCTCCCTGCAAAATTGTTGTGTGGAATTTTAATTTTTTATTCACCGATTTTTTATTCGTATTCTTTACTGATTGATCTTTAGGAACTTTATTAGGGGCTGTTTTTTTTATTTCTTTTTTAATTGGCTTCTCTTTATTTTTTTTAAATTCTTCAGCCGGTTTATAGTTTTTAAAAACTGCATATATTGCCATGGCATGCCCATGCCCGAGATCAAAATCTTCTTTTAACCATTTTACAATTTCTCCTGCTTTAATCCCGGGTTTGAGCAAACCTTTTTTTTCAGCAATTTTTTTAAAGTCTTCAGGGCTCTTGCCTGTTTTTGCTTTTATGTTATTGATATAAGCCTGGAACGACATGTTATAATTGTTTTAATTGTTATAAGTTTTGTTTTTGATAAACATACCTGTTCAATTTGTGATAATAAAGGTATGAAGTAATAAGTATTGCAAAAATAATAAGCGGGAACAAGGTTCCAACCTGAAACCCGTCAACGGCCCAATTGCTTATGAATGCAGAAAGCATGCATATAGCGAAACCCATGTATGCCCATTCTTTATATCTGCCAGTTACTATTGGCAATATTAAAGCTAACGCTCCTATCACTTTAAAAGCAGTGAGCATATTTCTGAAATAATCAGGATAACCTAAATGCCTTATTCCTTCAACAGCTACTTCGGTATTAGAGGTTAATGCCGGCACAACTCCTTCAAATAAAAAGATGATAATTGTTGCTGTCCAGTAAATAATTTTTGCTTTTTTCATTTTGTTTATTTTAACGGGTATGAAATATATTTTATCGCAACAAAAATGCAATGACAACAGGAAAATTAAGCTGTGTGAAAACGACAATTCAAAAGGGCGTTTGCGACATGTATTATAAGTAGTTTAATTGTGCAGTCAGTCAGTGAAAGATGAATTGAATTATCCTAATACTTAATAGTATTCAAAAAGTTTTTTTTGATTTTCTTTTTATTGAGATACAATATCAATAATATGAATGGTGCGGACCAGAAAATTGCTATTATTAAGAAGCTTTAAGTAAAATATTTTCCTTTCGCTTTCAATGCTCATAAAAGAAAACATTGCAATTATTATAATCCATATTGCGAAAAATAGTAAACTGATATGATTGAAACTCATTATATGAAATAACAAATATGCATATTGAAGAAAGCAGCTTTGTTATTTAAATCAAAATAGAGGATTCCTTATTCAACCTCCAGGGGCTGTATTTTTAATTTCGTGCTTTTCAATTTCATTATAAATTTCCTGATGTCCTCTGCCAGCAATTCGGGTTGTTCCATAGCAGCAAAGTGTCCACCTTCTGGCATTTTCGTCCATTGCTGAATGTTGAAAAATTTGTTGATGAAATCTTTCGGTGGCAAAAGGTCTATTTGAAATTCTGCAACTGCAGTGGGAACTTCAGTTTTTGTTCCGGTCTTATCAAATGGATTAATCTTTTTTAATGGGTTAAACATGGTTTGCATCATGTCTTTCATAGCTTCATTGTAATGCCGGAATGAAGAATGGATAGTTTGCGTTACCCAGTAGATGGTTATATTAGTAAGCAACTCATCTTTTGTAAAACAACTTTCTATATCTCCATGACAATCGCTCCAGTTATGAAATTTTTCCACGATCCATGCAGCCAACCCAACTGGCGAATCATTTAATCCGTAAGCCAGCGTCTGTGGTTTAGTGCTTTGAATCATGTTATAAGCACCTTCTGTCATCTGCCACTTTGTAATGGCATCAAGATATTTTTTTTCTGTCTTATCTAATTTGTCCGGAGACATAGTAAGTATGTGGTGATAAGGAATATCGGTCAGATGAATACCCAACAATGATTCAGCATGATATAAGGCAATTTGTTCAGTAATGCCAGTTCCTAAGTCTCCACCATGTGCTACAAATTTTTTATATCCTAACTCCTCTGTCATCAGGTTGTTAAACAATTTTGCAATTTGTTTAACATTCATTCCTGTCTCTGTTGGAATATCAGAAAACCCATGACCGGGAATAGAAGGGATTATTACGTCAAACGAAAAACCATTTTCATCTGCTTTTGTAAGCAAAGGAATAATTTTTAAAAACCGCACAAACGAATCAGGCCATCCATGTGTCAAAAGCAATGGTATTGAATTCTCTCCTTCACCTTTCTGATGAATATAATGCAGTCCGGCGCCATCAATTGTTGTTTTAAAATGAGGAAAAGAATTGAGATATTCTTCCTGCTTTTTCCAATCAAATGTATTTTGCCAATAGTCGCACAATTCTTTTAAGTAAGTCTTGTTTGTACCATACTCCCATTTTGAATTTTCTATTTCATATGTCCACCGGGTGTTTGCGATTCTTGTCTTTAAATCATCAATAATTGTTTCCCCGATATTAATTTTAAAAGACTTTTTCATTTTAAATGGGTTTGATTTTTGAATTTTTTACTTTCCTTTTGCTTTTTCTTTCATTTCCATGGTAGGCTCCATAATACTTACACGGTTACCCTCCGTATCAAAAAATGAAACATATATGCCGAAGCCGGGTATTTCCATAGGTTCGCCAATTACTTTGCCACCTGCTTTGACAACTTTGTTCATAGATTTTTTAATGCTATCCACTGAAATAACCACCGATGGGGACTGTGCCGGCATATCGTCATTTCTGGTATAAAAGCCACCATTGATCATACCCACTTTTTTTGGCCTTCCTTTTTTGTCAACATCGGCAGTGGTTGTTGCCAGCACATAGTTTCCCATATCCTTGCCCAGCATTTGCATTTGCCAGCCAAATGCTTTAGTATAAAATTTTGCCATTCTTTTTCTATCCTCTGCGGGCATTTCAAAGTGTACTACAGGGTCTATTTTTTTTACGATAGGTTTTTCGGTGATTGTTTTTTTTGAAGCCTTCATTTTATTTGTTTTTAAATTGTGAATAATTACTCTGTGCGGGTATGGTGGGAATTTATTTTGTAATTAAATTATTACCTGCAAAGATGGGCGCCCTTAAACTACAAAGTGTTACACAACTTTAGAAATATGTTATAGAATTCACATATGATTTTCTTATTTGTGATTGATGTTCATGCGACGTATTAAAGAAGTTTGTTTAAAGATAATAAGCTTTAAGTTTCAGTGCTTTTTCATAAACGGATATTGCTTCTATTGTTCATCGAAGTGATCGTCAATAAAAAGTTTCGCCTGCACAACTCTTTTGTAAATATATATTTTGGGATAATATTTTTCCATCTATTATTTTAATGCTGAAAGCTTCTGCTAAAATAATAATCTAAATCCATAAACAGGAAGTTCTTCCTGCATAAAATCAAGATCTTCTGATCTTTTAAAACCCAGTTCTTCATACATTTTCCAAGCTGTTTGCATAGCCATTGTTGTATGAATGATCATTTGAGAAATCTTTTTGTCTTTAGCTTTTGTGATGCAGGCATTTGTCAAAAGCTTGCCAATACCTTTTCCTCTTGTTAAAGGATCTACAGCAAGTAACCGGAAGCCGCAGGCATTTTGTTCTCTGGTAGCTGTTCCGCCGGAACCGTAATACTGCATATCACTAAAATAAATTACGGCTCCTGCCATTTTATCATTAGAAGAAACTCCAACTAAAAGTTCTGTTTCCGGTTTCATTGTTAGCTCACCGATATTAGCAAGCATTTTATAATAATTTGGTTGTTCAGTTGGTTTTGGAAAACCTTCCAGTTGCGAATAAACTTTCACCATTAATTTTCCAATTTCCTCAAATTCGGAGGGAAATGCATTTCTTACTTTATATTCCTGCTGATCCATAATTTTTATTCTATTCTTATTTTGCATTTTCCGGCAGAGCCTAATTATTTGTTTGGTGTATGCTAATGTTTTTCATTTGTTCATTTGCTAATATCAGGATTGTCTTAAAGTCAGAATTGTTTTCAATTTCTTTGATTGTTTTTGGAACAGGAGGGTTTTCAATATGTTTAATAAGATTAAATTGAAACCACTGGGTGTCATGCCAGTTGCCAAATTTATAACCAACTTTTTTAAAGATGCCGATTTCCTCAAACCCTAATGCTTTATGAAACCTCACACTCTTTTCATTGGGTAAGCCAATGCCTGCATAAACATTAAAGTAACCCTGTAATCTTAAAATAGAAAAAAGTGTTTCATATAAAATGCGGGCAATTCCTTTGCGATGAACTTCCGGAGATAAATAAACAGTTGATTCAGGCGACCATTGATAAGCTGTTCTGTATCTGTGTTTGCCTGCATAAGCATAGCCAATTATTTTATTACCCTGCGAACAAACTAACCAGGGATATTCAGCAGTAATTGTTTTTATTCTTTGTAAATATTCCTCTACTGATGGGGCATCATATTCAAAAGAAATAATTGTATTGAGTACATAGGGTTTATAAATTTCCAGGACTTCGCTTACATCACTTTCAGTAATTAGCCGGATCGTAAATATATTTTCTGTATGAATTAATTCTTTACTATAGTCAGTCATCATTTCTTAGTGCTATATTTTTTCACCTTCAAAAAATGCCATAGGAACTGTGAATGTTAATCCATTATTTTCATTTGCATACGAATTTAAGTTTTGTTCCAGAGCAGAAAATATTTCTTCTAATGATTCTTTCGGAAAAATATTCAGCCAGCTTGTTATCCAGCCAAGTTTTACGAAGTAATGATTTAAAAAAACACTCCCATCTAAAAATTTCATTTCAAAACTTTCTTCGTAATACCTGCAAAATTTGAAACCGTTATCAGTATATAATTTTGAAACACTTTCAACTGTGCCCCGGTGTTCTTCTTCTTTTTTAAGTGCGACTACCAGATCATCTTTTTTCAATTGTTTAAGTGTTGTATAAAAGATATTGTAAAATTCTTTCCAGTGTCCGCATAGGTTTGTTGTTAATGCAAGTTTGCCTTTGGATTTTAGTACACGATTACATTCTTTAAAAACAATTTGTGGGTTATCAAAATTGTTGATGCCTAAATTAGAAACGATAAGGTCAATAGAATTATCATCAAAAGGAATTTGTTCTGCAGAACTTTCTATTATTTCAACATTAGAAAGTCCATAGTTTTTTATTTTTTGCTTTGCCCGTTTGTTAGCATTTATCCAGGGATCAAGCCCGTAGAGTTTACAGGAGTTTCCCAATCGCCCTGCAAGCTCCATTAATGGAAAACCTGCACCTGAACCAATATCAATAACTGTAAGGTTGGGTTTTAATTCTAAATGTTTAAATAATAAAAGCCCGAATGATGCACTCCACAAAGAAAGCTCATCAAAAGTGCTGATGAACTCTTCGCTGTCGTTAAAAGTATAAGATAAATATTCGGTCATATTATTTATCACTCTGTGTCTGCCGCATACAATATTCTAAATGCATTAAAAACAGCCTGGTGCGAAATTGTTGCATGGTTCTCATCGGGTAAATAATCAAAATATATATGTACACTTTCATTTTTTGTATAGGTTATTTTTTCTGCTAATAAATTTGCATCCACTTCCATTACATGAGGTATGGTAGTTGGCGCAAGTCCTTCTTTGCCTACGCCAAGGTAAATATCTGTTTTCTGTGAAAAATTTTCCTGTAATATATCCGGTGCCTCATTTAACAATGAGCCATTGTCCCACCATAAACTGGGGCTGATAATTATATATTTATTAAAGAGCTTTGGTTTTTTAAACAATATCTCAGTTGCTAAAAGCCCTCCCAGAGATTGACCAATAATTGTTTTTGAATTATTTGTTTTATACTTTTTTTCTACAAAGGGTTGTAATTCTTTTTCAATAAATGCTATAAATTTATCTGAATGCCCGGTTGTGGGATAATTTATTTTATCTTCTTCAACTGTTGTGGGATAAGTGAAATCTCTTCTTCTGTCCACATTGGCAATACCCACTACAATTGATTTTGGAACACGGTTGATCCAGGAAAAATTATTAAACTGAACAAGCCCCACTACATGAATAAAATCTTCATCGGCAGAACCATCCAATAAATATATTACAGGATATTTCGTTGTATCATTCTTGTTGTAGCCCTCAGGAAGATATATATTTAAAATTCTTTTTTCTCCTAATTGAGTTGATTGAATTTCTTCAATAACACCAAGTACAAATGGCTTACTGTTATCTGTTTGACCAAAAACGGATGTAGAAAAAAAAGTGAGTATTAAAATTATTGTTCCTATGCGCATTATTTTGTATTGGCTTAAAATTCATATGATACCTCTTCTTAACCCATTTATATAGGTTAATATTTAAACTCCTGTATAATTAAATAAAGGCTTGATGTTTATTCACCAAGGGCGGTACGGATCTTTTCAAGATCGAGTTTAGCTGCAAAGGCAAGTTCATCCTGTTCTGAAGCAAAACCGTTTGCATGAATGGTTATCAATGTTTGGCTTAATGGAATTTGTATCTCTGTTGACCTGATCTTTTTACCTGCACTGCCATCACCATAATAGTCCTCCATCTCACTCTTCAAAATGACCCTGTTAGTGCCCACTCTCACACTCTTATACTCAGGGCCCAGCATAGCAGGATTAGTAAGGTACATGCTCATGCTGCTGAGCAGGGGCGAATTGGCCAGTATCTGAACCTCCGCATCATTCTCTTTATTTGTTGCATGATGGTATGTTTTGGTTATCTGCATACCGCCGCCCATCATGCCCATAGCTGCGGAATTAATGTCGCCTTTTCCATCTGATTTAAGTCCGTTAATATCGTCAGGCATGGATGCAGCAATTTGCGCCCCTATAAGCATATTAATGTCATTAATGGCATCCTGCAAACTAAGCTGTGCCTGTTTATATTCCTTTTTTACCAGGAAATCCTGTGCTTCTTTTATAAAGGTGTCTGCCTGGCTTTGTCCTGATGCACTTAGTGCGGTCAAAAGAACAAATAAGAGAATAGCATTTGGTTTCATATGATCTGTGGTTTTTGTTTAAGTAAATTATTTTCCAAATTTAAAGAATGACATTTCGAAGTTATAGGAAAATGCATTAATGAAATAATTTTTAAAGGATTATTTTGTCTTAAATGATTTGATGATAAAAAATGTAAGCGGAACGAAAATTAGCCCAAGTGCCAATTGTAAAAACCAAAGCCCTTCTGATTTTCCGGTTGCTGTCTGTAAAGTCTTAAATACCATTAATGAAAACACAAGGACAATAGTAAATTTCAAAAATATCTTATCAGTCTTGTTGCTATTGTATATTGTCTTTCAGTATTGGAAGCTGTTATACTTTCGGGGTACACTAATGGTCAAAGTTATGTATAGCTTAAAGATTCACCTGTGTAACAGATTATTTGTTTACAGATAAATTCAAAAAACAAATCCAAGTGTAAAATAAAGAGAGGATATTCTATAAGGAGAACCATGAACGGTGGTTGAGTTACTCCATTCGTTACTTATACTTAAGGCAATATGACCAAACAGTGTAAATCCTCCACCTATACCATAACCAATTTCATAAGGACTTAAATTGTCAAATGGTTTTTCAGTTTGAAGTTCTCCTGTTAATCCACTGCTGTAGTATGCCTGATAAGTATGTAATTGTTCCGATTTGAATGCATAACCATTGGTAAAACCTGCATATATAAAAGGCTTTATTTTTAAATATTCATGTTGATAGCGGATAGCATTTAAAAGCTTTGCATAAGCGAAACTGAATTCGTATTCGTGATGCATTGTAAAACCCGCACCCTGCTCATCATATATTGAACTAACCTGTAATTCTTTATATAAAAGTTGACTGTAAAGCGACCAGTGTTTTCTGCTTTTTGGAAATAATATATTTAATGAAATGCCGGCGGTAATATTTGTTGAGGTTGTAAAATCTGCTTCCGAAATATTATATTCTTCAATTTCCGTTATTGTTAAATTACTTCTTGTAAATCCAATAAATATATCCGGCTCAAATGTAATACGTTCAATGTCGGCTAAAAAAGAATTATGATAAGCTTTGCATAAATTATATTCTTTAATAAAATTTTGCAACGGGCTTGCTTTGTATGTTAATTTATTTGCTTTCATTCCTGAAGAACAATCATTTGTATAAGAGCCTAATTGCAGCAAATATGTGGATTCGGTTGCTTTCATTTTGCCACTTTCCAGATCCAGAAAAAATGCATTAAGAATTAGCTCATCAATACTGTCAGATTTTTTAATATAGAAATGGTCGGTAGCGTAATCGTCAATATAGTAATAAAGGCTTAGCCCTGCGCTTGATTTTACAAGAGCTTTCATAAAAACCGTGTCATAGATAATATTCAAATCTATATTATGTAAGATCTTTTACCTCAATGCTTTTTTTATTAACCGATACAAAATAACTTTCATAAATATTTTGATTTACTGAAAACTCTTTAACATGTTTTGTTGTGTATTCTATTGGTTGTGTATTTGTATTTTGCATAAATTGAATTTTTTCAGGACTTCTTTCCCAATCATCATCTCTTATATAACCTTTCAAAGTATCCTTATTAGTTAATACAATATATCCAGGTTTGAAATTTTGTGCAAACGTAAATTTTGTGAGGAATAAAAAATAAAATTATTGCAGAAAGGCTTTTCATAATATTTCCATAACAGGAGGTGCAAAAATACCTTAAATAAATTGGGTTCTTTTTAATTTAGCTTTCCCTTCAAATTATTTAATTCCTCACAAACAACCATTTTACCGCACTGTATAAGCCAATGCCTATATAACCTAAAATACCCGGCTTCACTTTTTCATGAATGCTTATAGTAATGGTAGAAAATTCTGCAAGGTGACTTATTTTATGCATCTTGCCTTCTAATATTTCTATTTCACCATTTAATCTTATTGTATTTGCTTAAACACCTGCCGCAGCTCCCAATTTTCAAGAATTATTTTATTATTGCCGTTTTTTATTAAATACAAAATAACTTTTGCCAATTCAACAGAAGTAATTGCCTGTTTTGGAGCAATTAATTTTACAACAGGATACAGCCAGTAAAAAAAATTATAGGAGAAAGGAATTTTTGCCGGTTTTGTTATAGGGTAAATTCCTCCCGGTCTCGGGATGATTAATCTTTTAAATGGCAGCCGCATTAAAGCATTTTCTGTTTTGCCTTTTTCCCTTGCAAATGTTATCCTGCTTTTTTCTTTACTGTCGGCTCCGCCACCACTCAAAAATAAAAATGTGATTGCAGGGTTTGCTTCCAACATTGTTTTTGCTGCGGCCAGTGCATATTCATACGTAATTACATGATATTCTTCTTTTGTAACAAA
>JACMJP010000343.1 GCA_014380545.1 Chitinophagales bacterium
CAAAAAACAGTGAAGAAAAGGAATTAGAAGAGCTAAGTGATTTACGGGAATCTAAGAGTATGAATTAGGAAAATGAATATGAATATGAAAGAGATAATGATGATACAGAAAAGGATATATCTGATGATGATGGTGGTGGTGATGCTGATGATGCAAGAAGTTAACTAAAAGGGGTTCGGGTCTCCCGAAAGATGGCATTTTGACAAACATGAAATCATTTCGTCTGGCGATAGGCAATCTTGCAAAGAAACTGAATATAAAAATTTTTGGATTATAATTTAAAAATTTACCACAGCATTAAGCGCATCATCAGCATCTTTATGAATGAAATTGGATTGATACCCGATGGTAGTTATTACGGAAGAATGCCTGTATAATTTCTGCAACATTTGTATTGATATTTTATCACCTGAAATATTCCCGAATGTATGTCGGGCAATGTGCATAGTTAGTTTTTTATTAATTCCCGCTTGCGGAGCAACATTCTTCCGTAAAAATTTATCTATTCGGCTTGCACTAAACGCAATCTTTCTTTGAATTAGAAAAGGTCCTATATTTTTTTCAAGTACTTTCAATTCAGGAAAAATATAGTCATCCTTAAACCTTTTCTGATTTTTATATTGCTCAATAATCCTGAGAGCCTTCTCAGGAATTTTGAGCGACCCAGCTTTTGAATTTTTACCCATTATATAATGTAAACGCTCATTCTGAATATCTGTCCATTTTAATCGCAGTACATCAGATACTCTCATTCCTGCTAGGTAAAAGGAAAAAAGCCAAAGATTGCGGCAATGATTTTCGAATTTATTTTCCTTTAAAATAACATCCTCAAGTAATTTTAACTCCATTGGTGCCAACCCGATTTTTGATGATTCAGGGAATTGAATACGTATTTTACCCGACCCAAAAGGATAATATTTTTGATCAATAATTTCAGCCTTTATTGCTTGGCTGAAAACGGAACGAATCACAACAAGGTGGTTTATAATTGTTCTTTCCCCATTCTCAAGAACGCTTTTCAGGTAAACCTGAAAACGTTCCAAAAGTGAAATCGTTATATCTGAAAACGAAATATCTGTTCCCTTAAGAAAATCTCTGAAATGTTTTACTCTGGGTTTATCAGCTGTATAGCGATTGTATTTACCAGCTAGCTTTAAATTTTCGAGATATAATTCAGCTTGCGCAAAAAAAGTTTGACCTCCTGATGGTTTGATTTTTTGTTTTACTGCAAAAGATGAAACATCACTTCTTTGTGTTTCTAATTCAAGCGATTTATCCGTTGCCTCAGCTAATTTTTTGATGAGAAAATTATTTAGTCTAGTTGAATTAGGATGAGATTTTTTAACTCTCTGTTTTTCGAAATCCCATTCAGTTTCTTTCAAATTTCGACCAAGATGAATAAAAGATGTTCTTCTGTCCTTTATTATTCGAATTGCAAGGGGGAAAGTTTTATCTTTGTTTTGCTTTTTCCTTAAAACGATTTTAACTGTTGCCATGAGTTGAATTGTTTTAATATAAAGATAAGTAATTTGGTACAACATAGGTACAACATTTAACGATTTAATATGTTTTTATTTGAAATTCATTATTTAACAACCTCAATAAAATCAATCATTATGATACATATCAAGACATAACAAACCATTTTTCCAAGGACTGAAAATCCTTGTGTCGGCGGTTCGATCCCGCCCCACACCACAAAAAAATTATATGAAACCCTTGTAGTCAATGACTTTGAGGGTTTTTTTATTTACTATTTATTCTGGTTACATTATTTATGCGACAATAAAAAATATTCATTAAACTTCGTATATAAATTTCAGTTTTATTTTATGCCACAACAAATTTTTAAAATGACAGATAAAGGAATTTATATTCCTGGAGCTGATATATACATTGATCCCTGGAAACCTGTTAAAAGATCTATTATTACACATGCACATAGCGATCATGCCCACACAGGAAATGAAAATTATCTCAGCCATCACATTACAAAACCAATATTGAAATATCGTCTCGGTGAAAACATCAATTGCACGAGTGTTGAGTACGGTGAAGCATTTTTTATAAACGGAATTAAGTTTTCACTACATCCTGCGGGTCATATCCCTGGTAGTGCGCAAATAAGAATTGAAGAAAATGGAAATGTTTTAGTTGTAAGTGGTGATTATAAATTGGAAAATGATTTTGTAAGCGGAATATTTGAACCTGTCAAGTGTAATACTTTTATTTCTGAATCAACATTTGGTTTGCCTGTTTTTAAATGGAAAAATCAGACAGAAATACTTGAAGAAATAAATATCTGGTGGAAAAATAATATCGATCAAAATAAAACAAGTGTCTTATGCGGATATGCTTTAGGAAAAGCGCAACGATTATTAAAAAATATTGACACAGGTATCGGGAAAATATTTGCGCATGGTGCTGTATTTAACATGAATGAAATATTGCGAAATGCCGGTGTTGAAATCCCTTCTGCAGAAAAAATTTCATCTGAATTAAATAAGGAAGATTATAAAAATGCCTTAATTCTTGCGCCACCTTCCGTTATCGGTAACAGGTGGTTAAATAAATTTAATCCATATTCAATTGGTTATTGCAGTGGATGGATGCAAATAAGAGGAAATAAAAGAAGACAGGCAGTAGACAGAGGTTTCGTTGTGAGCGATCATGCAGATTGGGATCAGCTAAATAAAGCGATAAAATTAACCGGTGCTGAAACAATTTATATTACACATGGTTTTACTTCAAGTTATGTAAAATGGTTGAATGAAAATGGATTTGATGCGCATGAACTTGAAACAGAATTCGCAGGAGAGGCAATTACAGATGATGAGGAAAAAGAAAATATCAGTGTATAACAAAATAATATTATGAGATTATTTGCAGCGTTACTTTCCAATCTTGATCTGACAAATAAAACAAACGAACGTATTGAAGTAATACTCCAATATTTTAATTCAGCAACTGATATTGATAAACTCTGGACAATTTATATTTTAAGCGGAAACAAAATAAAACGTCAGTTTACTTCTACTCAATTACGCACATGGGCAATTGAATTATCAGGTTTACCGCAATGGCTTTTTGAAGAAAGTTATCAATCCGTGGGAGATTTGTCTGAGACTATCGCCTTATTGTTGCCAAAAAATAATACCCATTCAAATTACACTTTGCATGAATGGGTACAAAAAATAGAATTTGCAAGCAAGCTTGATGAACCACAAAGAAAAGAGTTTCTATCAAATGCATGGAACCAGTTAGATGCAGGTGAAAGATTTGCATTTAATAAATTAATTACTGGTGGGTTTAGAATTGGCGTTTCGCAAAAAACCATTATCAATGCTATAAGTATTTTCACAAATATTTCTGCTAATATCCTTGCACACCGCATAACAGGAAAATGGCATCCTACAACAATTTCATTTCATGAATTAATTTTTGAAGACAGAATACATACCGATATTTCACAACCTTATCCTTTTTTTCTGGCTTATCCAATAGAGAATGATGTTGCAGAACTGGGAGAAGCGATTGAATGGCAGACAGAATGGAAATGGGATGGAATAAGAGGGCAAATGATAAAAAGAAAAAATGAATTATTTATCTGGAGCAGAGGTGAGGAATTAGTTACAGAGAAATTTCCTGAATTTCAATTAATTAAAAATATTTTACCCGATGGAATTGTTTTAGATGGAGAAATTTTGTGTTATACTGATAATCATCCATTACCATTTCAAATATTACAAACACGGATTGGCAGAAAAAATGTTACATCTAAAATTTTAAAGGAAGCGCCAGTAATATTTATGATATATGACATGATGGAATTTAACGGAGAAGATATTCGTGAAAAAACATTATCTCATCGCAGATCACTTTTAAATCAATTACAAATACATAAGCCATTACTACTGTCAAAGGAAATACAATTTGATACCTGGGGAGATTTAACAGTTATTAGAGAAAGATCAAGAGAAAATTTTTCAGAAGGTATTATGCTGAAAAGAAAAAGTTCAAATTACCAGGTTGGAAGAAAAAAAGGTGACTGGTGGAAATGGAAAGTAGATCCTTATAGTATTGATGCTGTTTTAGTATATGCCCAAAAGGGACATGGCAGAAGAGCAAATCTATATACCGATTATACTTTCGCCGCCTGGAATAATGAAAACAAATTAGTTGTTTTTACAAAAGCGTATTCAGGTTTAACAGATAAAGAAATTCAGGAAGTTGACGCTTTTATAAGAAAAAATACACTTGAAAAATTCGGCCCTGTGCGTACAGTAACACCACAACTGGTCTTTGAAATAGGGTTTGAAGGCATCGCATTATCCTCCCGTCATAAATCAGGAGTTGCGTTGCGTTTTCCAAGAATACTGAGATGGCGAAAAGACAAAAAAATTGAAGAAGCAAATACACTTGCTGATTTAAAGATTTTGCTTGATATAGATAAATAAAATAGGAATATACAAAAACCGCATTTTAATTTTACAGGTTATAAAATAGCAGATGAAAAAAATAAGAACCTGGTTATGGATTGGGATTATCATGGTACTCATTCAGGTATTATTAGGGGGTATCACCAGATTAACAGGCAGCGGTTTATCTATTACAGAATGGGATTTAATAATGGGTGCAATTCCTCCGACTAATGAGCATCAATGGATTGAAGCATTTGATAAATACAAAGATTTCCCTCAATATAACCTGGTTAATCAGGATATGACTATTGGAGGATTTAAAAAAATATTTTTTTGGGAATATTTACACCGCAATTGGGCAAGATTGATCGGACTGGTATTCATTATTCCATTTATTTATTTTTTAATTAAAAGAAAATTAAATAAAGAATGGAAAATAAAATTAATATTTCTTTTATTACTCGGCGGATTACAGGGTTTAATGGGTTGGATAATGGTTGCCAGCGGATTAATTGATACACCCTGGGTAAGCCCTTATAATTTAACCATACATCTGATACTGGCTTTAATAACTTTTTTATACTTATTATGGCTTGTATTTTCTCTTGATGAAAAGAATAATAGTGCGGATCATCCAGTAGCGAATAAAGGAATTAAATGGATACTGATAATTGTATTATTGCAAATTATTTTCGGCGGATTTATGGCAGGAACAAAGGCAGGATTAACATACACAACTTATCCATTAATGGATGGAAAATTTTTCCCACCTAATTTCTTTTTATTTGATTCATTCTTACAGAATATTTTTGAAAATACTGCAGCTATTAATTTTATTCACAGGACACTTGCTGCAGTGGTCGTAATAAGTATTATTATTTTCTTAATTCAAAATATAAAGTACAGCTCAAAAATAATTCGCAGTGGGGTTATGTTTTTGTTGCTTATGATAATTGTGCAATTTTTACTGGGAGTATTTACTTTACTGAGTGGAAGAAATGGTGAGATATCAATTGTAACTGGGGTAATACATCAATTCGGGGCATTTATTGTTGCGGGAATTTGTATTTATATTTTATACTACTCAAAAAGACGAATTGTTTTACATATAAAATAATATTCTTAAAATTATTAAATATTTTTTATGAAACAGCTACTCATTTACATACTTACTTTTTTTAGTGCTACTGATTTATTTGCTCAACAGGCAAAAGGAAACTTATTTATTATTGGTGGGGGTGAGCGGACTCCTGATTTAATGCAACAGTTAATTAATACAGCACATTTATCTCCAACTGATCATATAGCGGTTTTACCAATGTCAAGTGAAGAACAAGATACAGCATTTTATTATTTTAAAATTGATATTGAACCGCTCTGTAAAAACACAATTGCAAATTTGAATTTTACAAAACAAAATGCGCATGATAAAAAAATGGTTGACTCTTTGCGCAATGCAAAACTCATTTTTATTACAGGCGGTGATCAAAACCGTTTTATGGAAATTGTTACAAACACCCCTGTATATGATGCTATTCATTTTGCCTATGAAAATGGAGCAACAGTGGGAGGCACAAGCGCCGGTGCTGCATTAATGAGCAGGTATATGATAACTGGCAATCAATTATTGGATACAACATATTACCCCACTTTTTATTCTATCGTTAAAAATAATATTGAATTAAAAGAGGGATTAGGTTTGATTGACAAAATAATTGTAGATCAGCATTTTGTTGCAAGGAGCAGATATAACAGGGTATTTTCCGCTCTCAGCGAACATCCTGATCTTACTTGTGCAGGCATTGATGAATCTACAGCATTAATAGTTCATGGAAATAAAGCAACAGTAGCCGGCGAAAGTCAGGTAGTATATTTTAGAAATAAAGGAAAAATATCTGTGGCAAAAAACAATGTAATAAAATTTGAAGATGTTCGGATAAGAATATTTGCCCCGGGTGATTCTTTTAAATTGAAATGATTGACTTCCTGCAATTATCTTTGCCAAAATTTTATTTGTGAAAGGAATTATTTTGGCAGGCGGATCAGGCACAAGATTGCACCCAATTACGTTAGGGATAAGTAAACAATTAATGCCAATTTATGATAAACCTATGATCTATTATCCGCTATCTACTTTAATGATGGCAGGTATTAAAGATATTTTAATTATTTCAACCCCTCATGATCTTCCCGGGTTTAAGAAATTATTAGGTGATGGAAAAAGAATTGGGTGTAATTTTTCATATAAAGAACAACCAAGCCCTGATGGATTAGCACAGGCATTTACATTAGGTGCAGACTTTATTGAAAATGATAAAGCTGCTCTTGTGTTAGGTGATAATATTTTTTATGGTGGCGGATTAGGAGAATTATTAACTGCTAATAATGATCCGGATGGAGGAATTATTTATGCATATCATGTAAGCGATCCTGAAAGATATGGCGTTGTTGATTTTGATAAATCGGGGAATGCAATTTCAATAGAAGAGAAACCACAATATCCAAAAAGTAATTACGCTGTTCCGGGGTTGTATTTTTATGATAATGATGTTGTGGAGATCGCAAAAAATTTAAAACCAAGTGCAAGAGGTGAATTTGAAATTACTGACGTAAATAGAGAATATTTAAAAAGAAATAAATTAAAGGTAAGTGTATTGCCAAGAGGAACTGCCTGGTTTGATACAGGAACTTTTGATTCATTAATGGCGGCTTCACAATTTGTGCAAATCATTGAACAGCGGCAAGGACAAAACATTGGTTGTATAGAAGAGATTGCATTTAGAAAAAAATTTATTGATGCGGAACAATTAGAAAAAATTGCGCAACCGTTGATGAAAAGCGGATATGGAGAATATCTGCTGCGATTAATAAAATAAAAATCGAATAATTTGAAGGAAGGAAAAACTATTCTTATCACTGGCGGTTGCGGATATATTGGATCACACACTGCAATTGATCTGCTGCAAAAAGGTTTTGAAGTAATTTCTATTGATAATTTTTCCCGTTCACGACAATTCATTCCTGAAAGAATCAAAAAAATTACAGGCAAAGATTTTATTAATTACAGATTGGATTGCTGTGACATGCCGAAGTTAAGAAGTGTAATTTCCGGTCATCCGGGTATTATTGGCATTATTCACTTTGCTGCATTTAAATCTGTCGGGGAAAGTGTAAGAATTCCTTTAATATATTATGATAATAATTTGAATTCAACAATTAACTTACTGCGCATCGCTGACGAATTTAATATCCCGCATTTCGTTTTTTCATCCAGTTGTAGTGTATATGGAAATGCAAATGAATTACCTGTAAGAGAGGACACTTCTATTTCAACACCTGAATCGCCATATGCATGGACAAAATTAATTTCTGAACAGATGATAAAGGAACATGCAGTAAATTCAAACATTAATTTTATTATACTAAGATATTTTAATCCTGTTGGCGCACATGAAAGTGCAACGATAGGTGAAATCCCATTTGCTGATCCTGAAAATTTAGTTCCGAACATCACTCAAACTGCAATTGGAAAAAAAGATAAATTTGTTGTGTATGGAAATGATTATCCCACCCGGGACGGAAGTTGTATAAGAGATTATGTTCATGTGATGGATATTGCTGAAGCACATACATTAGCATTACAATATTTAATTGAAAAAACTAATACATCTAATTTTGAAATATTTAATCTTGGAAGCGGAGAAGGCTATTCTGTTCTTGAATTAATTCATGCTTTTGAAAAAATAAGTGGTGTTAAATTAAATTACGAAATAGGTGAGCGCAGGACTGGGGATGTTATATCCGTGTATGCCGATAATAAAAAAGCATATCAAATACTGCATTGGAATTTGAAAAGAAATATTGACGAAATGATGAGGAGTGCATGGGATTGGGAAAAACAATTAAAAAAAGAAATTATTACATAATTTTAAATGTAAAAAAATGGTTGTAGATACATTATTATTTGATTTTGTTGAATTTTTTGGGCATACTCCTGCTCAGGCAACTATGATAGTTTTCAATTTGATACTCATTGAAAGTATGTTGAGTGTGGATAATGCTTTAGTAATGGGTACAATGGTAATGGACCTGCCAAAAAAGGAGCGCACAAGAGCACTGCGTTATGGTATTTTCGGTGCATATTTTTTCAGAGGATTAGCTTTGATTCTTGCTGCATGGCTTATAAAAGTTGCGTGGCTAAAAGCTGCAGGAGGATTATATCTTTTATATCTTGCTTATGATTATTTTTTTACAACACATTCTACGGAAGAAGAACATGTTAATAAGGAAAAAAACTGGTTTTACAAAATAACCGTTGGAAAACTCGGTAAATTCTGGAGTACGGTTATTCTTGTAAATATTATGGACCTTGCTTTTAGTATTGATAATGTTTTTGCTGCTGTGGCATACACAGATAATATTTATTTAATATGCCTGGGAGTTTTTATTGGCATTTTAGCAATTCGCTTTGTTGCGCAGGGTGTAATTAAACTATTGGAAAGGTTTCCTTTTCTCACAGCCTCGGCATTTTTAATCATAGCTGTACTTGGTGTAAAATTAGTATTGTCTTTTGCTGCACATCAGTGGAACATGGGATCCTTCGGAGATTGGATAGAAAGTGAACATACTGATCTTATAGTATCAATTTTAACTATAGCTATTTTTGTTATTCCGGTAATTACATCCTGGCTATTTAATTTTCCAAGACACGATCAATTAACATTAGAAGAAAAAGAATTAATTGAAATGGAAAAAAAGCTGGACGAAGAAGACAATGACACAGCGAAATAATATACTGCTGAATTAAACTTATCTTAAATCTTATTTATGACAAAAACAAGATTAGAAGCATTCAGCGATGGTGTTTTAGCAATTATAATTACCATCATGGTGCTGGAATTGAAAACACCGGAAGGGACAGATTGGGAATCAGTAAGACGCTTGCTGCCTGTATTGGGAAGTTATATATTAAGTTTTGTTTTTATCGGAATTTACTGGGGTAATCATCATCATTTATTGCATACAATTCATCATGTGAACGGTAAAATCATGTGGGCAAATATGCATTTATTATTCTGGCTTTCACTTGTGCCTTTTGCCACGGTATGGATGGGAGAAAATAATTTTAAAAGTGAGACAGTTGCTGTTTATGGTGCTTTATATTTATTATGCGGCTTTGCTTTTAATCTTTTACAAGTATCAATGAAGGGAAGCCAGATACAAAATGAAAAACTAGAAAAGGCATTTAAGAAAACACGGAGAAAAGGATTGATCTCATTTGTGGCCTACGCACTTTCTGTTCCATTGGCATTTGTTCATCCTGCTATTTCCGGGTTTATTTTTATTTCCGTTGCTGTAATGTGGGTGATACCGGATAAAAATATTGAGCAGGCTTTGAAGGATTAACTGACGAATATTTTATAATAGATCTTTCTTTCTTCCAAATATTTTAATACATCCCTGAAATTATTTTCATCTTCTCCCAAATATTCCGGAGTGGAAATTCCTTTTCTCGTAAATTTATTTTCGAGAATTAATACTGCTGCTGCTGTACAGGTATATCCTGTAGTTCTTGCCATACTGCTTGTTTTTGTTGTAGTATCATATTTATCTAATAGATCGTATGTGTAAGTAACATCTTTATTTTTTTCTTTGCCTTTTACAATAACCCGCATCACAGTAAATTCATGCTCTTCATCGCCCAATTTCCATTTTGGAAATAACAGTTTGCCGGTTACATCAATGGGTTTTATTTTATTGCCCTTTACATCAATTTCTTCCTTACTGAAAAATCCCGTTTCCCGTAAAACTCTCATTAATTCAATATGCCCAGGATATCGCAGTGTTCTTTCAATCATATTTGGTATATGCGGCATAGTTTTAATTAAACTTCTTAATCCGTCGCTGTTAAATGCCTCCAAAGTTCCCACTCCTTCAAAATTCATTAATTCAGGTTCGGTTAGAGCTTCTTTAATAACAATCTTTCCGTCTTTCACATATCTTGCAGGACGAATGTATTCTTCAAGTACATCTATTGGAGAAAAAGGTGCTTTATATTCATAGGGCCAAATTCGTTGTTGTGGTAGTCCACCTACCAGACAAATAAATTCCTCGACCTGCATTCTTTTATTATGATACCCCAGAATAATATTATCCATTCCCGGCGCAACACCAACATCGGTTACAATGGTTATATCATTTTTTACTGCAAGATCATTTAGTAAAAAAGCATCTTCATTAAAAAAAGAAATATCGCTGCAATTTTTTTCACATTCAATAATTGTTTTTAATGTTTCAAATCCCATGAAACCGGGAACAGCTCCAATTACTAAATCTTTATCTGCAATCAGTTCTTTTATTTTCTCCCCATTACTTAAATCAGTTTGAATAGTTTTTATTCCATGTGGAATTAATTTTTGTAAATTTTCTTCTGAAATATCTGCCGAATACACTTCATATTTCTTTGCTAAATCAATAGCCATAGCTCTGCCTACCATTCCGGCACCCAATACAATTACTTTTTTCATTTTATAAGATTTGCTGCAGCATTTAGTTAATTAAATAAAATAATGAATGACAAATTTAGAAACTATTCAGGAATGAAATTATTGAAACTATACTGTTAGATCATAACAGGTAGATACCATCTTGCCTCAGTTCAATCAGCTGTTGTTTGTATAATCCGCCGATAGCTTTTTTAAATGTTTTTTTGCTCATGCTTAATCTTTGACTAATTTCTTCCGGATCGCTTTTGTCATTCAGGTCTAAAAAGCCGTTATGCATTTGCAGGTATTTCAAAATAACTTCACTGTTTGGTTCAATATTCTTATACCCCGATTGCTGTAGCCGCAGATCTATCTTATGGTCTTCCCTGATACTTTTTATATAGCCTTTTATTTTATCACCCACATATATTTCCTGAAATATTTCATTGTGATAAATAAGCCCGTCGTATTTATTATTTATAATTGCGCTGAAGCCCATCGCTGATTCTTTATAAATTAAAAGGTCAACTGTATCATCTTCCTGAATCTCTAATTCTGAATTATCTAAAAACTTATAAATCTTACCCGAAGCTGTTAATCTTTCTGTTCCTGCATCAAGATATAAATACACAACATATCGTTTTCCAGCAATCATTTTTACCGGCTGCTCTTTAAATGGAACAAAAAGATCTTTTTCGAGCCCCCAGTTTAAAAAGGCTCCCACCTGGTTACTTTCCTTCACTTGCAGAAAAGCAAATTCATTTAATTTAATAAAAGGCTCAAGGGTTGTAGCAATTAGTCTTTCTTCTGAATCTTTATAGATAAATACTTCTGCCTCATTTCCGACTTTAAATTCAGGAAGAATATATTTATTGGGCAATAACACTTCATTATTTTCTTCATCACTTAAATACATTCCCACACTTGTAATGCGAAGAATTGTAAGTGTATTAACATTTCCAATATTGAGCATTATGTAAAAATAAGAAGAATGTAATAGAATTTGATTTAATAGAAAAGAGAGTTCATCTATTAATGAACTCTCCGTA
>JACMJP010000344.1 GCA_014380545.1 Chitinophagales bacterium
ACATACGAAATAAAATTATTACCATCGCTGCCAAATGGAACTCCTATTTATAATAGTGCCGATATATATTTTGACTATAACCCACCTGTTTATACTGAAAGTGTTAAGAACACTGTAACTGATATAATACCTAACTGTACCGATGAGGTAAAAAATTATATAGCAAATAATATAACAATTTATCCTAACCCGTCAGATAATCACTTAATAGTACAATCAAAGGAAATATTTAAGAATGCTTCATTTTATATTTATGATATTTCCAGTAAGATGATAATGAGTGAAAAAAATATAAATGGTAATTTACATGAATTGAATATTTCAGATCTCAGCAGTGGTTTGTATATTTTTGAGATTTTTATAGAAGATGAAATCTTGCTATACAAGTTTGTTAAGCAATAGATTAAAGAACTGATTGAATTCTTTTATGAAACCGTTTTTATACAGGCAGATGTTTCTATAATCAGTGGAAAAAATCTTTATAAGCTCAAATTTTAAAATTCCGAATCCTGTTTATGTTGTAGAGATGAAAAAATAATTTTATTTTAACTTCGTCGTTAATTGAAAATCCAATTTTTTTTCCTTAGAGTACATTAATTATCGCTTATATCAACAACCATAAGTTTGTTTTGCACCTGTAGTTGTATTTCCACTTTTGTTCCGTGCAGTGTTTTGTCAATCCCAGATTTATCTTTTACCTCAATGCTAATATCATTACCATTAAGTTTTTTTAATAGTTGAATGCGCTCTAATATCATTTGCATGCCCAGTGAACGGTGCCCAACTTTTTTTCTTTTACTGCTTTCATGAATGCCAATTCCATCATCATCAATCAACACTTTTAAAGTCCCGTTATTTTGAGAAAAATCAATTAAAATATTTCCGTTTTCATTAGAAGGAAGAACACCATGCCATAGCGCATTTTCAACAAATGGCTGTAATATCATATTCGGTATTACAACATTTTTTATATCAATATTTTCCTGTACCTGCATGGTGTAATTTAATTTCCCGCCAAAGCGTATTTTTTCCAATTCCAGATAGCGGTTCAATCTGTTGAGTTCTTCATCTAAAGAAATAAAAGATTTATTTCCATTGTCCAGCATAATACGTATGAGTCTTGCAAATTTCCCGAGATACTCACTTGCTTCTTCTGTATTATGTGTATTAATAAATTGCTGAATCGAATTAAGTGAATTAAAAATAAAATGCGGATTCATGGAAGTGTTTAATGCCTGGTGCCGCAATTCTGAAATTTTATGTTGTAATTCAAGTTGCTCCTTTTGTTTTCTCTTTTCATATAAAAATCTCCAGCGAATTAATAAAAAAGCAATTGTTAAAAGTATAAGTGCTATTAAAGTTTTATACCACCATGTTGCCCAGTAAGGAGTATCAATAGTGATAGAAATTGTTTGCGAATCTCCTTTTTCGCCCCTGTCGTTTTCTGCAACAATAGAAATAATATGTTCGCCGTAAGGCAAACCTGCAAATTCCACTTGCCTTCCTGTTGCAGGCTCCCAGCTTGAATTATCTACCTTGTAGAAAAATTTAACTCCTGCCGGATTTGTAAAATGAATTGCAGAAAAGCGCACGGTAAAATTATTCCTGTTATAACCCAACGTTGTATCTGCAAGTATTTTTGAAGATGCATCCTGTGTGCGGATATTTTTAAATATTGCAGCGGGCGTATATGTTTTTAATGCGTCGAATTTTGTAATGTCAATTTTACTTAATCCTGCGTTTGTACCTATCCATAAAACATTTTTTTCTGCATCGTATGCAAGAGAAGACACCTCTTCATTTAATAAACAGGTCCGTGAATCAAACAGGATATTTTTATCGGTTAATAAATATAAACCCGTTAATGTTCCTATCCAGATACGATTTTTATTATCTGAAATAATGGAAGAAACAGCTGTTGTGCTTTTTGACTTTGGGTTCCATGTTTTTTCAATCTCATTATCTTTTAAAATAACCGCACCTGCTAAAGTTCCAACCCAAATTCTTCCTGTTTTGTCTGTATGCAATGTTGTAATTACTGATTGCAATTCTTTTTGCGGAAACTTCTCAACGGTATTATCAGGGAGAATTTTAAATAATCCATTATTTGTTCCACACAGCACAGTGCCATCTGCATCTTTATAAAGCGCTGTTATCTTGTTTGCCCGATGCTGGTTATTCAAAAGAATAGAATCAATTGGCTGCCCCTGAATTGACTGTTTATAAATAGTATTATTCCATTTTCCTTGCAGTCTGTATGCAGTATCAACCGTATAATAAGCTGCTGCATTTTCAAAGTGTATTTTGTAAGGTATTTTATTATTTTTATAAATGTTTTCCAAAGCATTTCCCCGGCATACATATACATCATTTCCATCATGATGGATGTGAGAAATATGTTCAAGCCTGTCAGGAAATTGTTTTATGTGTATAAATTCTTTTCCATCAAAATAAAAGGCTCCGTTGTAAGTTCCAATGAACAGGTCACCTGTTGATGTATTTTGCAGGGAGGTTATATAAGGCACAGTTAAGCCATCTGCAGCGTCATAATTTGTGCAATACATATTATGAAAACAAAATACACCTTTACCATATGTTGCAGCCCAAACATTTCCTTCGTTATCTTCCACAAGATCATTTACTGACGTTCCTGAAAGTTGTAATTTATTATTCAGTTTAATGCACTGCCCATTTGTAATTACGTAAAAATTATTTTCTTCAAAAGTGCTTATCCAGATATTTTTATCCCTGTCAATTAAAAAATTATTGATCTTTTGCCCTTGCAATTGCGGGATAGCAATTTGTTTTTCTACAACATTATTTTTTAAAAACAATAACTTATCAGCTGTTGCTATTACAAGATGTTCACTGGTTTCACTAATATAATAAACGGGATGATTGTTACATTCAGGAATATTTAACTTAGTAGCGGTTGACGTTTTTATAGAATATAATCCATTGGTAGTTGTGGCATAAATATTTCCGGCTTTGTCTCTATAAATAAAAATTGGTTTTGCATCATCCTGAAAAACGATATGCTTACTTACATTACTACCGGTTTCGAGAACTGTGAGCCTTGCCATTCGGCGCAGTGTATAAATAATATTTTTATCAACTAAAATTTTATGATTGCTGAAAGCCGCAGTTGTATCCTCTATAATTTTTTTGAACGTATTATTTTCAAAAACGAATATGCCATTTCTTTTTAGGCCGGCATACACATTACCGGCTTCATCTGTTGTTAATGCGGTAATAATATTCCCCGGTAAGCCGTCTTCAACCCCGTAATAATTTGATTTGCTGCCATCAAATCTACTTAAACCATTATCTGTTGCGAACCATAAAAACCCC
>JACMJP010000345.1 GCA_014380545.1 Chitinophagales bacterium
CATTTAGTTTTTCTACGTCCCAATCTTCATCAATTTCTATTATGTAATGATTATAAACTGTATCCTGATCAGATACAGTTGTGGGATGGCTTTCAGTTTTTCCATTCCATCCATCAGCAAGATATCTTGCAACATGATCATAATGCATCATACTTGCAGGAATAATGTAAGGCAATAATTCATATCCCCCCATTTCACCATAATATCCTCCTTCATAAGCGTTATGTTGATCGTAATCAGTGCTTGTACCTGTTACACTATCTTCAGTTAAAATAAGATTTATTCTGTAATCAATTGAATTTAATCTTGAAACAAAAGTTGTTTTAAGATCAACAGTTGCAATTCCTGTAGTATCATTATAATGCCCGAAAATATCAAGAGAAAGCGGAACCGTTTCATTTATATAAGTCAACATTTTGTCAGGCATATCAAGCGGATCCATATAATATTTATGATCTGCAATAATGGAGGGATAAGCAGCACCTCCATTATAATTTAAAAAATTCTGATAAGCATACATTGCCATATCATATGGTGTTAATTCCATCGGGTCGTTATTATGAACAGCTATACCAATAAATTGGTCAGGATATAATATTTCCATACTGTCCATATACACATGACCACGAACACACCAACTGCACCATGTTCCGGTAGCAAGTTCTGCAACTGCTTTTTTATCAGGCTTGATACTGCAGCCATGCACCGTTTTGCTCAATTCATTGTCTGCTGTTTCATCATCCATTCCTTCCGGGTCAATTGCAGAAAATTGAATTGAATAAGGAAGCGGATCTGCAGGTTCATAATCAACTGTGTGAGTAAAAGTCATTTTTTCAAATTGCTCTAATTCAAATCCGCTGATTGATACAATACTTTCTGTTGCTCCATCATCCCAAATTGCATCAAAAGAATGAATAGTATTATTCCCGAAATTTGTAATGACTCCACTTAAGGTAATTCCTGTTCCTACTTCTGCAAATTCTCCGCTCACATAAATCGAATCCAGCGATATATCATAATCAAGTGGTTGGAATACTTTGAAATTATCTATTGCTGCACCATAGCTCCACCAGTCAAGTCCATCACTATATCTGAATCCTATTTTCACATCACTATAACCTGCATATTCACTCAGATCAAAAAATTTATTTTCCCACCAGCCCATATATCCTGCAGCGCTTGAAGGAAGATCTTCCAAAACACTCCAACTCACTCCTCCATTCGTAGAAATTTTAAGATCAAAATCCTGCGGTATGATATCTACATAAGAGTATTGATAATTCAACCAGATATTTGTATAAACTGAAAGGTCCATTGACGGACTCATGAGAAAATCATTATTCTTATCGCAAAAACACTTATCATTTGTTGCTATAAAGTTTCCATGCTCACGAACCTGAAAAATTGCACTGCCCATTTCATAATTGTCACCGAGCAACCAGCCGCCGTCTGTTGCAAATGTTTCCTGTGTCCAGCCTGCAGGTAATGTGTCAGCTTCAAATTTTTCATATAGGATTACTTGTGTGAATGATGCAATAGCAATGGAAGAGAAAAGAACAGAAGTAAATATTTTTTTCATAGATGTAAGTTTCAGTTGAATAAAATTAAAATGCTTTTCGGGGATATATAAATAAATTAAGTTAAAGTTTCAGAAGGTGATTTTGTTATGACATTCATTTTACCATTAAAAAGAAAATTGCCATCAATTTATTTCAACATTTTGCTTATTACCTCTGTACAATTGTAATTTATAAACCGCACATAGCTTACAGATAAAAATATAAATATTATTTTTTATTTATGATATTGCTTCAGAGATAGAAATAGTCCGGGCAATTTTTTCTGAATAATATATAATTAAATTTTATCAGACTTAGGCGTCTGTATATTCAAACTATCAGGAATAGTTGGTTGTGTATTGATAGTATCCTGCAATTGTTTTTGCAATTTTGTCTGGAGTGTATTGATAGCAATATTTAACCGCACAGATAATGCACCTACCATCTCATGTTGTTTCTCACTTAAATCTTCTGCATTAAGGGCATCAATCTGGCTGCTTAATTCACCTGCGGTTTTCATTAATTCATCGGTACCGGAACCCGAGCTCATTAAGTCCACCTGCATTTCAAATTGTTTTATTTTATCAGAAAAATCTTCAATCATTTTATTTGAACTGCCATTACAGGATACAAATAGAGCAAGCATACCAATAAATAAATATTTTATCATTTGAAGGATTTAATTTGTGAGATTAATATTTACAACAAAATTACATATTCTCTGCGTAGGTTTTATAAGAAACCTCCAAAGGAGAACTTATCATAAATACCTTTCCATGCGATGCCGAGCTGAAATTAAATACATCTTCATTTCTGATGAGAATAAAATCGTCATCCGATAATTTTCCGCCATCTGTTTCTATTTTTCCTGATATTACATAAATGGAATACACGGATTCCTTATTTAATTTCAATATGTGCTCACCTTCTTTAAATTCAATTTGCTGAATTGTTACGCCGGGTGTTTGCATTTCAAGCGGTGCGTTCTCTCCTTTAAATGTTTTAATCGTGAAACCATTTTCAGTTATTACTGGAAATTATTCAGATTTATAATCGTCGTATGTAGCAGGTTGGGATAATGATTTTGAAATATCAGGATCAAGCCAGATCTGAAAAATGTGTGAGCCTTCAATTATTTTTTCTGCATGACTGATACCATTACCCGCTCGAATTATCTGCACATCACCCTCTTTCAATGGTATCCATTTCTTATTTTTTGTATCATAATGTTCAATTTGTCCTTTTAATACAAAACTCATTATTTCAAATGCCTTGTGCGGATGCAGACCAATTGTGCTTGTTACATCTGCCCATGCATGCGCCCAATAAAAAATATTTGAATAAGGTTGCAGCTTCGATTTATCTGGTGAGAACTGAATGGGTTTATTTTCCACTATTTCCCCATCATTAAAACCCCCAGCTATTTGCTTAGCGACAGGATAAATTTGAACTGACATAATTATTTATTTTTTCATACATACAAAAGAATGATAACAAAAGTTCGACAGAAAAACACCAAAAGGATATACTATTATTTTTCTGCAATTGCGGTGGCAGCTATAAAGCCGGTTGTCCATGCTGACTGAAAATTAAAACCTCCTGTAACCGCATCAATATTTAATACTTCACCTGCAAAGAATAAATTGTTATGAATTTTACTTTGCATGGTTTTAAAATCCACTTCATATAGTTTAATTCCTCCGCAGGTTACGAACTCATCTTTAAAATTGCTTTTACCATTCACATCAAAAATACTTTCGGTTAAATTTTTTGCAAGTAGTTGTATTTTTTCTTTTGAAATATCACTCCAGTTTAGTGTTGCTGAAATTTCCGCATGATCACATAAACTCTTGTAGAGACGGGATGGTAAATTAAAATTGTTTGTAAGCTGAACAGTTTTTTTGGGAGATGATTTTTTATTTGCAGAAAGAATTTCCAGGCAACTTTGATAATTGGATTCTGTTATAAAATTAATTTTTAATTGAAACTGGTAATGCATCGCAGCCAATTCTCTAGCAGCCCATGCGGATAATTTTAAAATGGATGGTCCGCTTAAACCCCAATGAGTAATTAATAAAGGGCCCGCCGTATTTAATTTGGTATTTACAATGGAACAGAAAGCATTTGCAACACTCACACCCATGAGATCTTTTATTCTTGCATCTTTAATATTGAATGTAAACAATGAAGCAACAGGAGATTCTATCGTATGCCCTAATTGTTTTAGCATATTCCAGATCTGATTGCTGCTTCCACTGGTAATTAATAGATGATCGCAAACGAACTCTTTTTTATCTGATAAAATGAGTTTCCACTTTCCGGAATCTAATTTTTCAATTTGCTGAACCCCTTTTTGAAGATGTAAATGAATATTATTTTTTTCAGTTTCCTGTAAAAAACAATCAGTGATGGTTTGAGAAGTATTTGTTGATGGAAACATTCTTCCATCATCTTCTTTAACTATTTTAATCCCTCTCTTCCTGAACCAATCAATTGTATGGTCAGGATTAAAAATATAAAGAGGACCAAGTAGTTCTTTGCTTCCTCTTGGATAAAATTTTATTAATTCCTGCGGATCAAAACAGGCATGCGTTATATTACATCTGCCACCACCTGATATTTTTACTTTCTGCAAAAAAGCATTCCCCTTTTCAAACACATGGACCTGCAATTGCGGATTTAATTCCGCCGCATTTATTGCAGCAAAAAACCCTGCTGCCCCGCCACCAATAATTGCAAGCATTTTTTGCATAGCGCAAATAAAAGCATTTTATTAAATATCTTTGAACGCACAGGTAATAAAAAAAACCCAATCAGTCAAAAGCAAAGCATGCCAGTTAAAAAAAAACATTTAATTATTAAAAAATCACAGATACCTGCAGCAGGTAAGGGTTTGTTTACTAAAAAAGATATACGTAAAGGCTCCCGGATTGTAGAATATACAGGAAAAATAAAAAGATGGGATGAGGTGAATGAGGATGTGGGCACAAACAGATATCTGCTTTATGTAAGTAAAAATCATGTTATTGATGCAGAAAAACAGAAAGACTGTTATGCCATTTATGCAAATGATGCAAAAGGTCCGGTTAAAAATGCGCAACTTAAAAATAATTCTTCCTTTCTTATTTATGGTAAAAGAGTTTTTATAACTGCCAATAGAAAAATTGCCGCCGGTGAAGAAATATTTGTGG
>JACMJP010000346.1 GCA_014380545.1 Chitinophagales bacterium
ATGGGCAATACATTATATTGCCCATAAGAAACTACGGTAATTAAACTGATGATAAAATTTATAAGAAAATATTTTTTCATACTTTTATTTCTTATTCAAAAATAGGCTTCAATAAAGCCCCTATAAAATGATTATTTAATAAAATGCAGATATGTATTAGTAAAAATTACTATTTAAGTTAGTAAAGCCGGAAGAACTTCAATGGAGTTTTATTTAAAAAAAAGCAGAGCTTAAATAAAGCCCTGCTACTTCTCTGTTTTTGCCTTAAGTAGGTCATATCAACCGGCAAAAGACACAGACTGAGGATAAAAACCTAGTAAAATGTTTGAGGGAAATTATGCCACCACTTCTCCTCTTTATTTTACTATAATAAAAAAACCAACCAAATAATGATGTAAAAGTGGCAAATTTGCAGAAATAAATATTACATAATTAAAGAAAAAAGTTATATTATTTACAGATTTAATATCATATTGTGTATTCATCAGCATGTGTGAATGATGCAATTCTTTTATGTAATTATGTAATACTTCACAACCCATAACACCTCATCTTTGTTAAGTGGAAATTCCTCCATACTTAAAACAAACTACAAATGGAAAAAAATCAAAACAATCAGCCGGGTCAGAATAAATCCGGTAACCTAACAAATGAAAAAACATATGAAGATTACAATAAGAAACAACCTAATCCGAATGATCTTTCCGAAGGAAAACGGAACCCGGATATAAGAGAAGATGACAAAGAAACCATGGTAGAAGAAAGACCTGAGAAAACATTTAATATTCTTGCCTCCGATAATGAAAATGAAGAAGGTGATGAAGAAACAGAAGAATCTAATGAAGAAACAAATGAAGATGAAATTCATAATAAAAAAACAGGGGATTCCTGATTCAATGTGAGATGAAAACAGGAAAGAAAACACACAAAGGAAATATGTAAAAATATTTCAACAAACCTTCCGCTGTTGCCGAAGGTTTGTTTTTATTATGAATAATTTAAATTATTTCTCTGTAAATTACCTATAAGTTTCACGGATTTATGAATAGTTTGCTACAGGAGGGTCGCCACCACCCGGAAATGCGAATATCATTTTTTGTGTGAGCAGAAATGAGATTAAAAAAATGGGTACATATCTTTCCATATAGGTAAATATATTATTAAATAAAGAATAAAGAAAATGAAATAAGGAAATATATTAATGCTAAACAATAAGATGACAAAATCGGATTTGGTTTGTAGTTATTTATTGAGACCATCACTTGCAGTGAGAGCATCATGAGTGATAATGAAGGTCTCACTGCAAGTGACGCTTTCAATATCCAATAGTTTAATATTCCCGATTTAATGACTGTTGGCTGAGTGCTGCAAACTGATTACTGTTTACTGTATTTACTTCCCTCTCTTACCAATTTCATCTCTTATTCTTGCGGCGCCTTCGTAGTCTTCTTTGTCGAGCAGTTCTTTTAGTTTATCCTGTAATTCTTTTAAGGTGAGTTTTGTATAGTCTGCCCGTGTTTTTTTGGCGGGTTGTTTTTCTGCTAATTCGGTTTCTTCAAATCCTTCCTTTTCCGGCTCATTTATGATTGTTCCGGCAGCTTCTAGAATAAATTCATACGTAAAAACAGGGCAACTAAATCGAACTGCTAATGCAAGAGCATCACTTGTTCTTGAATCAACTTCTATTTCCTGCCCTTCATGTTCGCAGATAAGTTTCGCATAAAAAATACCATCCTGCAAATTATCAATCACAACTTCTTTAAGCTGAATATTGAAGACACCAAAAATATTCTTTATAAGATCGTGTGAGAGCGGCCTGTTAATGGTAACCTTTTCAATTGCAACTGCAATTGCCTGCGCTTCGAAAGCACCAATAACGATCGGTAATTTTCTTACACCATTTATCTCACTTAACAACACCGCATAACTCTGACTCTGAGTAATAGTATGCGATAATCCCGCTATTTCTAATTCTATTTTGCGCATTTTGATTCTACGAAGATATAAAAATATCTGACTCTAAAACAGCTTTATTAACTGCTTTTTATTTGTTTAATTGCTTCTGTTAGTTTAGGAACAACATCAAAGGCATCGCCTACAATGCCATAGTCAGCAGCTTTAAAAAATGGCGCTTCAGGATCTTTGTTAATAACTACAATACACTTGCTTTGGTTAACCCCCGCAAGGTGTTGTATCGCCCCTGAAATTCCGATGGCTATATATAAATTTGGTTTAATAGTAATTCCTGTTTGGCCCACATGCTCGTGATGTGGTCGCCAGCCAATATCCGCAACTGGTCTAGAGCATGCAGTTGTTGCATTGAGAACTTTTGCAAGGTCTTCTACAATAGCCCAATTTTCCGGACCCTTTAAACCTCTACCGCCACTCACAACAATTTCTGCTTCTGGTAGTGGAACCATCCCCTCTGATTCTTTTTCTGTTCCTGTAATTTCATAATCAAAATCTTTTGCATCTATAGAAACATTTATTTTTTCAACAGATGCGGTATCTGAAGTCAAGTGTGGTTTAAATGAATTAGGGTTTAAAGTTATTACTACTGTGTTTGTTTTAGCAGCAAGCTGTGCAGTTGCTTTTCCTGAAAATACAGTTTTTGAAAAATTATTTCCATCAGGTAAAGAACTTACACCAGGTAATAATGCTGCGTTCATTTTAATTGCAATCCTGGGAGCAATTGTTTTTCCTGTTGAATTATGAGAAAGCACAACTGTATCTGCATTATTATTTTTAGCAGCTTCTGTAATTATTTTAGAATATGCTTTTGAATAAACACTGTTCAATTTATCATCATCCGCATGCAATACTTTTTTAATTCCGCAATTCCCAAGCTTTTCAAGTTCACCGGCATTTGCATTCCCTATTGCTACAGCAATGCATTCTGTATTTTTATTTTTTGCCAATTCAGCAGCATAAGCTGCAACTTCAAGTGAAGTCTTTTTTAAATTCCCATTTCCTAATTCTGCAAAAACAAGTACCATTTTTTAAATTATTAAGTTAAATAAGTTGATTGCGTTAAATTAAGTGATTAAAAAACTTTCGCTTCATTGTGTAATGCTTCAGCCAGGTCTTTTACATTATCAGGTGAAAATAATTTTACTGCACCTTTTTCAGGAGGTAAAGAAAATGAAACTGATTGCACATGTATTTCATTTGTTATTGGTGCAATAATTTTCACGGGTTTTGTTTTTGATGCTAAAATTCCCCGCATATTTGGTATCCTGGCTTCGGCCATACCTTTTTGTGCACCAATTACACATGGCATTGCAACTTTAAGTGTTTCCTTCATGCCTTCAATCTCTCTTTCAATTTTTAAATTATTTCCATCCACATCCAATTTTGAAGCAAGCGAAACATAAGGAAGATCTAATAATTCTGCTATCATTCCCGCCACAACCCCGCTGTTATAATTAATGGTTTCCTTTCCTGTTAAAATGATATCATAATTTTCAGGTTTAGCGTACGCAGCGATTTCATTCGCAACAGTAAATGCATCAGCAGGATCAGTATCAACCCGCACAGCATCATCTGCACCAAGCGCTAATGCCTTTCTTATTATTTGTTCATTATCCGCTTTACCGACATTAATAACAGTAACTGTCCCATCGAGTGTTTCCTTTAATTCCAACGCCCGCACAAGTGCATACCATTCATCATAAGGATTAATGATGAATTGTACTTTATCTTCGTTAAATTTTGAATTATTATCAGTAAAAGAAATTTTGGTAGTTGTGTCCGGTACTTTGCTGATGCAAACAAGAATCTTCATATTTGTAATTGCTTAAATTTTTCGGTTCCTGAGAATTTCTGAAGCCGCAAAGATAATAGCCAAATAACAGATTTTATGGACAGGTTGAAACAATTACAGCAATTTCTGGAAGAAAGCCCAAATGATTCTTTTTTAAAATATTGCCTGGCTTTAGAGTATGAAAAGATGGCAGAACCGGAAAAAGCATTGCAGTATTTTGGAGAGCTAATGCGGGATGATGAAAATTATGCAGCAACTTATTATCATCTTGGTAAATTATATGAAAAACTTAATCGCAAAGAAGATGCAGAAGAAACATATAATAAGGGTCTGCAGGTTACCCAACTAATTAAAGACCAGCATTCCTATAGCGAATTACTGAATGCAAAAAATGAATTAATTAATGATTATGACGTAGAGTTTGATAACTAATGCGGGAAAATTCATTTATAGATAAATTCAATACGCATATTTCTGAAAATAGATTATTCAGAAATACTGAAACCATTTTATTAGCAGTAAGCGGGGGAATTGATTCCGTTGTCATGGCTGAATTATTTTATCAATGCAAATTAAATTTTGGTATTGCACATTGCAATTTTCAATTAAGAGATGAGGACAGCAATGCTGACGAGAAATTTGCAAAAGAAATTGCTGAAAAGTATGATGTTGCATTCTATGATAAAAGATTTGATACAATTAAATTTCAGAAGGAAAATAAGTTGTCGCTTGAAGAAGCTGCAAGAATATTGCGCTATGAATGGCTGGAAGGGATCCGTTCAGCATTTAATTATAATTTCATTGCAACTGCACATCACATCAATGATTCAATTGAAACCATTATTTTGAACCTTACAAAAGGAACAGGTATAAGAGGATTAAAAGGTATCCCGGTGAAGAATGGTTTTGTTGTCCGTCCGCTTTTGTTTGCTGCAAGAGAAGAAATAGAAATTTTTGCAAAAGAAAATAACCTGCAATACAGAACAGATAAAACAAATTTGAATAATGATTTCCAGAGAAATAAAATTCGCAACCTTGTAATTCCTGTTTTGAAAGAAATAAATCCGGCGCTTGAAAAAACATTTCATAAAAACATAAAACACTTTATTGATGCCGAATTACTTTATAAAGAGCAAATAGAAAAGAAAGTAAAAAAATTACTTGATCGCAGAAAAGATGCCATCTATATTCCAATTAATACTTTGAAGACTCTACCTGCATCAGCAACTTATTTATTTGAAATTGTAAAACAATTTAATTTCAGTGACGACCAGTCAGAAGAAGTACATGAGAATCTGTTTGGTTCAGGCAAACAGTTCTTTAGTTCAACACACAGATTAATAGTTGACAGGAAATTTCTCATCATCACATCTGTTAACACGGAGGATTCAAAACATATTATAATTG
>JACMJP010000347.1 GCA_014380545.1 Chitinophagales bacterium
ATTGTTAAGTAACCCATGATTGCATTCGCTGTTTGAACATACATATATAATAGAAGATATCCACAGCAAGTATATTAATATTACTGCAATAAAAGTTTTCTTTTTTATGTGGGTTTTGAAAAATGTTGCTGTCTGTTTAAACATTTATAAGATAGAGGGTATAGGTGCAAAAGTAAATCCTATTATAAGTATTTTAAATAATTCCGAACCCTTAGGTAACATAATTTTTCTTTTCATGTTAAATCTTATATTGAACTAAATAGATTAAGTTATCTAATTCACCACAACCTTCTTCACACTTTTATTTTTTCCATTACTCACAGCAATAAAATAAATACCGCTTTTATAATTGGAAACATTTAATTGCAGGCTGGAAATAATTTTATCAGAAGCAAGTGTTTCTATTTTCTTTGCGTTAATATCAAATACCTCAATTGTGTATTTTGTATTGGTTGTATTTTTTATTTCAATTGCTGCAATATCAGATGCAGGGTTCGGGTAAACATTAAATATTAAACTCTGCATATTCAGCTCATCTATATCCACCGCATCAATATCCGTTGTTTTCCATAAACCACCGCTCACAGATCCTGCCCATACTTTTTTTCCGCTTAATATATTCGGATCAATCATTAATGCCCTTGTTCTTCCGCCCACATTTTTTGGTCCCCGCTCTATCCAGTTAATATCGTTATCAATTCCTGCTGGGTCTAATTTTGCTTCCCAAATTCCTCTTCCGTGTGTGCCTGCAATAATTGTATTATCAATTAATCTTATTTTAAAAATATCAGTGCGCACTATTGGAAAAGTACTGCAGGGTATCCATTGTGTTGCGCTGCCATTCAGATCATTTGTATAAAAAACACCAAGCTCAGTTGCCGCATAAGCAACATCAGGATTATGCGGATGCAGAATAACATTATTTACAGGAACATCCGGCATATCACCTTCCGCACTTTGCCATGCGGGCGCACCACTTAATGCATTTGTTGTTTCCCAAATACTGTTTACTCCATAATTTGCATAAGAAATTAAAAGATGATTCGCATCATTTACATCAGCAGAAATAGAAGAACAATATAAACTTCCAAACAATGCTGCATCCGGTAATTGATCAAGCGGATCTAATCCAACAGGTGGTATTGTGCCGTCAGATGTTGTTGCATTATTTATCATATATATTTCTCCGTTGCCACTGTTCTTACCTATGAAAATAATATCTTCAGGAATTAGGCTTGTACCAATTGTTGAAATTGTTCCTGTTATTGCACAGGCTTTTTCCCAATCTGATGTGTCAGCAGTTGAAACATTTCTTAATCTCCATAAACCAATACTGCTTGCCTGGAATAAAACCTCTGTATCATACGGACTAATTTCAATCGGGTTAATAAATAATAAATTATCATCTTCAACATATGCATTTGTTATTGTATCAGGTAATTCAAATCCTCCATTGTCAAATCTGAATATTCTTCTGTATTGAGTAGTTGTATAAAATTTATTTCCGTCAGCAGAATTAAATGCGCAAAATGCACCATCCGCCCCGCTCACTGCTTTAAAATCTGATACACCGAAATTTAGCGCAAGCAAAGATCCGTTATCCTGTGTCCCGCCCAATAAGCCGGGGTTATCCTCATCAGGATGAATTGCTGTTGCATAAAATTGTGTAACATTATAATTATAATTTACAGGATAAATAACCGGAAAGTCAGCAGTGAAATTATCGCATTTATAAATTCCGCCATCATTTGTAAAATAAACCGTATCTGAATTTTGAAAAATAATATCATGCTGGTCAACATGCATATAGCGTACAAGCAAACTATCTAATCTTCCTGCAGTTAATTGCTGCCAGTTAATTCCACCATCCTGTGTGCGCCAGATATTTAATCCGCCTGCAACAACAACATTTTCATTATTCGGATCAACTGCTAAAGACATATCATACCATGCCTGTTTTGCTGCTAATTCATAATCACCACCCGGTAATGAAGTTGTATCCCATGTTGTACCCCTGTCAATTGTTTTATAAATGCCTTTTATTTTATAAGATGTTGAACATGGAATGGCGTAGCATACATCAGGATTTGAAGGAGCAGTTGCCAATTCGATCCTGAAAATTCCGGATGAAGGAAATCCGTTTATTTGTTTTACAAATGTTGCTGAATCACCTGAGGGTGAATAATAAATTCCATCTGTTTCAAAAATTCCGATTCCAACAAACACACCACCATCACTTGTAATTTCAATATCGCAAATACTATTTCTTATTGAGCCTGCGCCTGCACCTAATATTTTTTTAAATGTAATTCCTTCATCCTCGCTTCTGTATAACCCGGTTTTCGTTGCCACATACACATCGCTTGTAATTGGATGCACAGCAATATCCTGGCAGTATGCATAGCTGCTGTTGTTTGTTGCAGCTAATTGTTCCCAGTTTGTACCCATGTCACTGCTTTTAAAAACACCGGCGCCTTTCACAGCATCAGCGTTAAACCAACCTTCACCTGTGCAGAAATAAAATGTATTTAAATTATTCGGGTCATAAGTAATTTTTGTAACAGCAAGATTGGGAAAAAAATCATTTATCTGTTTCCATCCTGCTTCATCCCTGAAATCACTGTTATCTTGCATATAAAATCCCCTTGCTTTTAATTCTGTAAAAGCTTTCCACAAGGCACCATCAGGAATTTTTCCGGTTGAAGGATCATGCTTTTTCAGAAAATCAAATTCCATAGCACCTGTTATTTCAGCTAACTTATCTTCGTCTTCTTCATTTTCATATAAGGTGATATTTTCATGATCAGAATTAAATTGAGTGAAATAAAAAATACCTGTAGTTAAAATAATCGCTGCAATAACAGAATAAATTTGTTTCATAAGTTTCTATTCGACTTTAAAATTAAAGAATTCTTTTAAGTTTGCACAATGATAACTGCGTTGCGATACATTTATACAGGCTATGTTGCAATTATATTTGTTTTATTTTTAATTATCACTGCGCCCTTCTTTTTTCTTTTTTCTTTTTTACTGAGAGATAAAGCTTTACTGCCAATTTTATATCTCTGTAAATTCATTTCATACGGATTCGGAATATTATCAGGAATTTTTTACAGATTTCATGGAAGAAAGGCCGTTGATAAAAATAAGGCATATATGCTTGTAGCAAATCATCGCTCTAATTTAGACGCTCCTGTTTGTGTTATGGCATGCTGGGGCAGAGTTCGCTATCTTGGTAAAAAAGAGTTATTAAAAATTCCGTTACTCGGGCAATTATTAAAAGTTACCATTATAATTGTTGACAGGAGCAGCAGCGAAAGCAGGAGGGAAAGTATTTTACAATTATCAGAATATTTAAAAAGGGGCGACTCAATTTTTATTTTCCCTGAAGGAACAAGAAATAAAACAGCAGATAAACCATTAACTGATTTTAAGGATGGCGCATTCAGGATTGCAATTGAATTACAGGTGCCCATTTTACCGATGATCTACATAAATACGGATAAACTTATGCCGAATAAAAAATTAATTATGAAACCGGGTATTGTGAATATTCATTACCTGGAACCAATTGAAACAACAGGACTAACAGAAAATGATATTGCTTCACTCAGAAATAAAGTAAAATTAATCATGGCTGAAAAATACCTGCAATTAACTCAGTAATAGTATTTAATTTTGAACTTATAAAATATTTTTTGTCTCTACTTACTTTTAATAGATAAAATATGCAACTTAAATTTTGTGGTGCTGCAGGAACCGTAACAGGAAGTTCTCACCTTCTCATTCTTGATGATGGATTTAAAATCCTGCTTGATTGCGGAATGTACCAGGGTGCGGAAAAAGAGTACGAAAATTTTAATGCGAATTTTTTATTTAACCCTTCGGAAATTGGTGTTGTTATTCTATCGCATGCACATATAGATCATAGTGGCAAATTGCCAAAGCTTGTAAAAGATGGATTCAGAGGCGCTATTTATTCAACACCTGCCACACAGGATATTACTTCTATTTTATTATTGGATAGTGCGCACATTCAGGAACGGGAAAGCAGTTTTACAAATGAAAGGCATAAAGAAGAATTTGAAAACAGGGAACCACTTTATAATTCTGAAGATGTTGGAACAACAATGGAATTATTTCGCACAATAAATTATAATACATGGTTTGGTGTGCATCCGGATGTTGATGTTTTATACAAGGACAGCGGCCACCTTCTTGGCAGTGCAAGTGTCACATTAAAAATAAGAAGACAGGGATATAAAGATTTTATGTTTGGATTTACTGCAGATATCGGCAGACCTGAAAGGCCGATATTAAGAGACCCCGACCCGATGCCTGCATGCGATTTTTTAATTTGCGAATCAACCTATGGCGACAGGTTACATATGGATGCACCCGATGAAAAAGAAAAGTTTTTGCAGATATTAAATGATACATGTATAAATAAAAAAGGAAAATTAATTATCCCTGCATTTAGTATTGGCCGTACACAGGAAATCGTATACATGATGGACCAACTTGCAAATGAAAATAAATTACCAAATATTCCGGTGTTTGTAGACTCGCCCCTGGCAATTAATGCGATGGGAATTTTTATGCAGCATACTGAATGTTATGACAAGGGAATTTTAAGTTATATGCTGAAGGATCCTAATCCATTCGGATTTAAAACACTAAAATATTCCCGCACAGTGGAGGAATCAAAAAGAATAAATAGCGAAAAAGGATGTGTGGTGATAAGTGCCGCAGGAATGATAAATGCAGGAAGAATAAAACATCATGTTTTTAATACAATTGAACATGAAGAGAACACAATTTTAATTGTTGGCTATTGTGCAGATAACACACCGGGTGGCAGGCTGCGCAGGGGGGAAAAAACTATTCGCTTATTTGGAAAAGAATTACAGGTACGGGCAAATGTACAGCGTATGGAAAGTTTTAGTGCGCATGGAGATTACGGAGAAATGATTCATTATTTACGCACACAGGAAAAAAATAAATTGCGCAGCACATATTTAGTACATGGTGATAAGGAAGCATTGGTTTCTTTCAGAGATAAATTATCTGCTGAACAATTTATCGATGTTAATATTGCGAAGTTTGGCGAAACGATAACTTTATAAATCTCTCAAAGGATTTATTTTATCCCGCATGTAATTTTTTATATTCACCCAAAAAGCAAGTATCATATAAATAATTATGGGAGATCCGAGTGCAAGAAATGTTACATATACAAAAAACAAACGCACTCTCTTGGAAGCAATGCCCATTTTTTCTCCAAGCCATGAACATACCCCAAAGGCGCCTGTTTCAATAATATGTTTTAGCCTATATAACATCAGTTGTACAAAATTATAAAATATTCCTTTGCAAAACTGCATTGCCAACTGCACATTCCAAACAGCGTTTTTGTGTACAATATTCTTTCTTCAGATAAAGCAAAGCCTGTGTTTCAGCGGCAGATTTCGTTTTAATTCCCAGATTATTCCAGCCTTTTGTGATATTGTTTTTTTCTGCCGCAACATTTTCCAGCATATCAATAGCATGAACGATGTGTTTCTGATTGCCTGTTTTTTGACCATATAAATATATGAGCGGGGCAACAGTATTTATTAGTAGCAGATCAATTGTATTTTTTCCAAGTGCCGCTGATTTTACAGAAGATGCTTTTTTAAATGAGTAATGTTCTTTCCAATACGCTGATGCTTCAGCACAAAATAACTTTTGTAATTGTTTATAGGTTTTTGTTTCCAATATTTTTTGAAAGATGCGATCATGCTGTGAAATGAAATTAGCAAACTGTGATAAGCGGATAGTTGGAAAATTCGCAGGCCTTAACCGGAGGAATTTCCATTCTAATTTTCTGATGGGCTCAAGCTGATATTTTTTTTGCAGATACACATATTCACTTTGCAACTGGTGCGGATAGATTTCTTTGAAAGTTGATTGGAGAAACCCGGCCTGTCCGAATAAAAGAGCTTCAATCTGCATTGGGTTATTAATATGTTTTCTGATCGTATTAAAAGATAGATTTTGTGCTACTCTTTCAAACGGGTCGGCATTTACATTTGTACCAAAACTTCTTGCAATAAGCTGGTAACATGTTTCTTCCCAGTCATTTTTATTAATGAGTAGCCGCTGTTCATATTTTAATGCTTTTTCTTCCAAACGTTCAGCAAGCATTCTTGATAATTGATTTTTTATCACGATCTCATTTACCTGTCTGATACTTTTTTCGCAGGGTATCCAGGAAGCGGTATGCATTA